>JANWVS010000083.1 GCA_025056835.1 Gemmataceae bacterium
GCCGAAGCGTGCTTTGCCGCCCAACGGTTGCTGGGTGATAAGAGAGTACGGACCAGTAGCGCGGGCGTGGACCTTGTCGTCCACTAAGTGGTGGAGCTTCAGCATGTAGATGTAGCCGACCGTGACCGGCTGTTCGAAGCGCTCCCCTGTGCGGCCATCGTAGAGGTAGCACTTACCGCTTTCGGGAATTCCAGCCTCCTTGAGGGCGGCGCGGATTTCTTCTTCCGAGGCGCCGTCAAACACTGGGGTGATCGCCTTGAAGCCGAGTTTGGCCGCGGCGTAGCCCAGATGCGTTTCCAGGATTTGGCCCACGTTCATGCGGCTGGGAACCCCCAGAGGATTGAGAAGAATATCGACGGGCGTACCGTCGGCCAAGAACGGCATGTCTTCCTCGGGAAGCACTTTGGAGATGACCCCCTTGTTGCCGTGTCGTCCCGCCATCTTGTCGCCCACGGAAATGACACGTTTGGTGGCAACGTACACCTTGACCATCTGCTGCACGCCGGATGGCAATTCGTCGCCGCGCTTGAGCGAATTGAGCCGCCGTTCCTTTTCGTCGACAAGGAATTGCAGCCGCTCCTTGAATTTGCCGTAGATTTTGCTCGCCTCTTTCTGGCGTTCGGGCGAACGGATATCGAGCATGCCCAGGTGGAAGCTGGAGGCAAGATCGACCATGGCCTTTTCGTCCCGATCACCAGCCACGGCCTTCATTTCCTTCTTGTCGAGCACATCTCCCAAAGCAGACAACAACGCTCGAAAAACTTCGAGAATCTGCTTATTGTAGCGGTTCTCGATCTCCTTAGTCTGTTTATCGACCGCCTTGCGTTCCTCTTCCGTCATCGCGGCGCGGCGGCTGAATTTCTCAGCGGCAATCACGACTCCTTCGACCCCCGAGGGAACTTCGAGGCTGTCGTTCTTGACGTCCTCGCCGGCGCGGCCGAAAATCGCGTGAAGCAGCTTTTCCTCGGGGGTCAATTCACTCTTGGATTTCGGCGAGACCTTACCGACCAAAATATCCCCCGGCGTCACGTAAGTACCGATTCGAACAATGCCATTTTCATCGAGGTTGGCCAGCGCCTTGGGCGAGACATTGGGTATGTCGCGCGTAAATTCCTCCTTGCCCAGCTTCGTTTCGCGAATTTCCAGCTCAAATTCTTCGATGTGGATCGACGTGTAGGTATCGTTCTTGACTAGCCGCTCGCTGATGATGATGGCGTCCTCGAAGTTGTAGCCGTCCCATGACATGAACGCCACCAGCACATTGCGCCCCAGGGCTAACTCGCCGTGGTGGGTTGCGGCTCCGTCGGCCAGGATCTGGCCTTTGCGAACGCGCATCCCCTCGCTGACGATCGGCTTCTGGTTCAAGCAAGTGCGTTCATTTAATCCGACGAATTTGCGTAACACGTATTCGACTGTTCCCGGCTGCGAACGAAGCCGATCCAAGCGGGTCGTGCCATCGCTCCCTGCCGCGAACGCCCCAGGATGGGGTTTTTCCGGCGTCAGGAGGATGCGCTCGGCATCGACATAGGCGACATAGCCGTCACGATCGGCCTTCACGACCATCCCGCTGTTGCGAGCCACCTCCGTTTCCATGCCCGTGGCCACGAGCGGCGGTTCCGTAACCAGCAAAGGCACCGCCTGGCGTTGCATGTTCGAGCCCATTAAGGCCCGGTTGGCGTCGTCATGCTCGAGGAATGGGATCAAACCCGCGGAGACGCCGACCATTTGCTTTGGAGAAATATCGATGTACTGGACTTTGTCAGCATCGACGACGCTGAAATCACCGCCGATCCGCGCGGTGACGCGATCTTGGGCAATGCGGCCGCCGGAAATGGGGGTGTCGGCCGGCGCTAAGAACGCTTGCGCTTCTTCGTCCGCTCGCAACCAAGCGACGCCGTCGCGCCCTTCGCTGAGTTTACGCCGGTGAACCTTACGATAGGGTGTGATCAAGAAGCCATATTCATCGACCCCGGCATAGATCGACAGGCTCGAAATCAGGCCGATGTTCGTGCCTTCTGGGGTTTCGATGGGGCAAATCCGTCCGTAGTGCGAGATGTGAACGTCGCGGACCTCGAAGCCGGCTCGTTTTCGGTTCAACCCGCCCGGGCCAAGGGCCGAGAGCCGGCGCTCGTGAGTCAGTTGGGCCAAGGGATTGGTTTGATCGACGACTTGGCTCAGCTCGCCACGGCCGAAGAAGTACTCGATTGCGGCCGAGATGCTCTTCGGGTTAATCAGCGAGCGCGGTGTCATATCGACTTGATCACGAATCGACATCCGTTCCTGCACGGTGCGACGCAGTTTCAGGAACCCCTTGCGTAATTCGTCAGCCGCCAACTCGTCAATCGTGCGGAGACGGCGATTGCCCAAGTGATCAATGTCATCGACGTGCCCTTGGCCGGCTCGAAGACTGAGAAGGTAACGGATCGCGTTCAAATAATCCGTAGCCCGCAACGTCATTTCAGTTTCAGGGATTTCCTGATTGAACTTGCGGTTGATGCGGAAGCGCCCGACCTTTCCCAAACGATAGCGATTGGGATCCTGGAATTTTTCCCGAAACAGTTCCTTGGCCTTTTCCAGTTGAGGAGGATTGCCTGGTCGCAGACGTTGGTAGATTTTCAAGAGAGCTTCTTCGTGGGTGCTGGTCGGGTCTTCGCGCAAGGATGCCAGAATCAACGTATCGATCTGCTTACCTTGATCATTCTTCAAACGAAGAACTTCGACCGACTTCAGATTGCTGGCATAGAGTTTGTCAACGTCTTCCTTCGTGAGGACTTCGCCACTTTCCTTGAATAACTCGCCTGTTTCCGGGTCGATGACATCGCCGACGGCAACTAATCCCTCCAATACGTCGCGATTCGCGGGGGTCAAGGCAACGTTTTGGGTTTGGTGGAACGCCCTGATAATCTTGTCGTCGGTGGAATATTCGGGGTCCATGGCGCGCAGCAACGTCATCGCCGAAAATTTTCCGGATTGGTCGATGCGCACACCGAGCGTGTCCTTCTTCGTGACGTTTATTTCAATCCAACTGCCGCGCTCGGGGATGATCCGACAGCTATGCAGCTTTCGCTCGGACGCCTCGGTCTCGACGACAAAATCCACGCCGGGCGAGCGATGCAATTGACTGACGACGACGCGTTCGGCCCCGTTGATGATGAATTCGCCGCCGCCGATCATGATCGGCATGTCGCCGAGATAGACCTCTTCCTCGACCGGCTGTTCCTTGTTGAGGCGCAGCCAAACACGAAAAGGTCGGCCGTAGGTCAACCGCAGCTGCCGGCACTCGTCCGGTCCGTAGCGCGGTTTGCCGAGTTCGTAGCGGATGTAGTTCAAGCTGAGGGTACGATCATAACTTTCGATTGGAAAAATTTCCCGCAAAACGCCTTCTAACCCGTGGGGTTCCCTTTTATCGGGCGGCACATCCAATTGCAAGAAGCGTTCATACGACCGGGTCTGGACTTCGGTAAGGTTGGGGACTTCGATGGCATCGCCGAAGCGACCATAGTTGCGCACTTGCGTGGGCTTGATGATGCGAACCGGCGAGATGGACATGGTATCGGCTCCCAGAAACGAACGAATGCGAACGTACCGTAGCTAACCAACGGGACCAAAGGCCATCGGGCGACGGGTGCTGCAACACGTTGTACCAAGTAACTGTTGAGATATTCGCGGGAATAGAAGACACAGACAGCGACAATGCGCGCCGCGCAGCGCAAACAGCCAGACGAACCACCGACGCCGCCGTGCGCATCCAGCGCCGAAACGTCGTCCGCCGTCCTGCGCGTGAGAACAAATTGCTGAAGCGTCGCACGCTGAATCCACCTAAGGACAACGTGGGTCGGCGGTGCTCCTGGGCCATCCTGGATCACCAGCGACCACCGCCGACGCGCCTCTACTCTTGCTAGTCCCTAGCGACTCAATCCGGCCACTGCGTGGGCCGATATCGTTTATCGTTGAGGGTGCTAACCTTCGGCTTATACTTGGACTACTTTAGGGCCACTTTCGCACCGCCATCTTCCAATTGCTTTTTGAGCTTTTCGGCTTCCTCTTTGCTGATATTTTCCTTCACCGCTTTGGGAGCTCCTTCGACCAAATCCTTGGCCTCCTTCAGCCCCAAACCGGTGATCTCGCGAATGACCTTGATCACGTTGATCTTCTTGGCGGCATCGAAACCTTCCAGGACCACGGTGAATTCGGTCTTTTCAGCGGGTTTTTCAGCTGGCGCCGCCGCACCACCGGCCGCCGCCGGCCCCGCCACCATGACCGCACCGCCGGCGGCTGGTTCGATTTTGTACTTCTCTTTCAAATACTCTTTGAGTTGGACCGCCTGGACGATGGTCAGTTGAGCAATTTTATCGCCCAGAGCGGCAATGTCCGCAGCAACTTCGGTCATGAGTCGTTCGTTCCTTTCAAAAAAATGCGGCTGCCTGAAGCAGGGCAGCAAGGCGCGTAATAGCCGAAACCAAACTAAGTCGAGGCCGTCGGAGGTTTCTCGCTGATTGTTTGCAGTTGGCTGGCGATCTGGGAAGCCGGACCGGTCAATTGCGAGAGCAACGTCGATGCCGGACCGAGGATCGCCGACAGGAGGTCTCCGATCGCCTCTTGACGCGTGGGCATCGTCAAGGCTTGGTCAAAGGATACCGATTGGCCGTCGGCCAAGGCATCCTTGATTTTAATCTTCTTGTCGTTCTTCTTGACAATCGCCTCGATTTCACGGCTCAGTTCCTTCAGGCTGCTGCCGCCGAAAGCAATCGTTGTGTTGCCCACCCAGGGCTTGCTCGGGTTGAGGCCCAATTCGCTGAAAACCCGACGGCACAGACTGTTCTTGACCTGATGGAGGCGAATGCCTTTTTTCCGCAGGCCGAGGCGAATTTTATTGTCGGAGACGGCATCCAAGCCAACGATATCCAGCATTATCAGATCCCGGACGTCTCGAAATGTTTTTTTCAAGGCGTCCATTTGCAATTGTTTAATGGCCTTACTCATGGTTCGTTGCACTCAGCGCCAAGACAAACCGCCATCTTGTCGAGATTCGCGACCGGTCAGCCGTAGCTTATCGCTGAGCACCGGCCGAGAATGACTCGCGTGTTCACGCCCCCACAGCTACCGGCACGCCGGGGCTCATCGTCGAACAGATCGTCACCGATTTAATGAACTGCCCCTTGACCCCCGCGGGTTTGGCAGCGCGAACGGCTTCGATGAACGCTTGGATGTTCTCAACCAGTTTGTTATCGTCAAAGCTGATTTTGCCAACGCCGGCGTGCACATTACCGCCTTTGTCGGTACGAAATTCGACCTTGCCTGCCTTGAAATCTCTCACGGCAGTCGCCACATCTCCGGTGATCACCGTGCCTGCTTTGGGCGTCGGCATGAGACCCCGAGGGCCTAACACCTTACCCAAGCGACTGACTTTGCCCATCATGTCTTGCGTCGCGAGGGCCACATCAAAATCCAACCAATTTTGTTTTTGAATCTTCTCCAGCAGGTCGTCGGCCCCCGCATAGTCGGCCCCGGCGTCGAGAGCTTTCTTAATGTTGTCGCCCTGACAGAAAACGACCACCCGAACCGTCTTGCCGACACCATGAGGCAACGGCACCGTGCCGCGAATCAATTGATCGCTTTGGCTGACGTCGACACCGAGGCTCATGTGAATTTCTACGGTCTCATCAAACTTGGCTCGGCGCAAGGATTTCAACAGAGCAACAGCGCGCGGCAAGGGAACTGGACCTTCTTTGGCCAAACGCTGGGCCTGATTCTTCAATAGTTGGCGCAGTTTTTTGCCGCGAGCGGGTGGGATGCCGGCGCGCTTCCGTTTTTTCGGTCCTTCGGGAGGCGAAACGGTTGGCGTCGTGGGGCTGGGCGGCTCGGGCGCAGCCAAGGGCGGGGGTTCCGGTTTGGTCTCTTGAGGCGGTGCCTCAGGCGCTGTCTTAGTCTTGGTCTTCTTCGCGTCGCCGCGCGGAGCCTTGACGTCTTTTGCCTCCCTGGAGGGTTCCGGTGCGGATTTGACCTCCGCGGAGGACTGCGGCTTGGCTTCGGCGGCTTCGGCAGTTTTTTTCTTGGCCATGCTGGTCTTGATATCTATCTGAAAAGAAAAACCCCTCGACAGCGGTGTTCCTCGCGGCCAACTTCTTCACGCGAAGGTCCGTACCTCACCGAGTCGCCACTCGAGACAGATTATGGTATGGAATCACCCCTCAATGGCAATACCCATGCTTCGCGCCGTGCCAGCGACGATTCGCATGGCGTGTTCTTCATCTCGCGCGTTGAGATCGTTGAATTTCCGCTTCGCAATTTCTCTGACCTGAGCAGCCGTCACCTTAAACCCTTTGTATTTTCCCGAGCCCTTGGCTTTTTCTTCCGGCTCGATGATTTCGCCCCCCTTTTTCTTTTCGATCGGAATACCGGCAGCTTGCTTGAGCAAGACTGCCGCTGGCGGGCTTTTTACCTCAAAAGTGAACGACCGATCGTTGTACACGGTGATCACCACCGGCACCGTCATGCCGCGGTATTCCTTGGTCCGGTCGTTGAATTGATTGACAAACTGTCCGATGTTCACTCCGTGTTGGCCGAGTGCCGGGCCAACCGGCGGCGCCGGCGTTGCTTGGCCGCCGGGACACTGTAGTTTGATCTGTGCGGTTACCTGCTTGGCCATGGCTGGTCACACCCTTTACGCATAATCTACTTGCCAATACTCGAGTTCCACCGGAACCGGCCGCCCGAAGATCGTCAGTTCCACCCGGACGGCTCCCTTACCTTCCAGCAATTCCTTGACTTCCCCTTCCATACCGGCAAAAGTACCGTCCTTGACCTTAACTCGATCCCCCTTTTCAAACTTCGATTTGGGCGGGGCCTCTACTGCTTCGCCGCGCTGGCCGAGCATCCGGGCCACTTCGTGGTCGCTCATTGGCGGCGGCGGCTTGTTGAGCCCAGCCCCGACGAAGTCCCCCACGCCCGACGTTTCGCGGAACAGATAGAGCATCTTATCGTTGAATTCCAATTTGACCATCAAGTAGCCGGGGTAGAGCTTCCGCTCCTTGACGACGCGCTTGCCTTTGCGCATTTCGGTGACTTTTTCCGTCGGTACAATGATTTGTTCAAAGTAGTCCTGCAAACCTTCGATTTTCACGCGCCGTTCGATCGCTTCGCGTATCGCTTCTTCGCGACCGGACTGCACCTTGACGACGTACCAGCGCATATTCGGATTGCGAGCCGGCGGAACCGTAGACGGTTCGGCAGCGCCAGCGGCAGGTCCACTGTCAGCCTTCGGTGCTGCCGGTTCACCGTTCGCAGTTTCGGGATTGGCGGTTTCGGCACTCATGGCTTGCTTCTGAAACCCAGCGGCCTGGGTTACCACTGTGTTTTCTCTTGTTGCTTTTTTAGTTCCGTCTTGAGATCAACTTGAAGAACCCCCAGCCCGGGCAAGCTGAAAAAGCTCTCGCGCGAAAGAACTTTGATCCACACAACATCGACGACGAACAGGAATGCCGTCATCAAGAACACAGTGACTAAGACCACAATCGTGTCTTGGACAAGCCGCCTACGTGTCGTCCACGACACTTTGTTCATTTCGGCCTCGGTGGCGATAAGGAAGTCGGCAAAAGATGGCCAGTTGAC
>JANWVS010000084.1 GCA_025056835.1 Gemmataceae bacterium
CGACGAACAAGTTGCGGCGCGGCCGTGCCGTTCAGGCAAACAGACTGTCAATGGGTTGGCCGACGCTGGCCGGCCTCGTGAATCCGTCGGGACTGAGGCGCGTCTCCGGAGCGATGCCGAGGGCGTGGAACAGGGTGGCGCCGAAATTCTCCGGCGAGACGGGCTGATCTTTGACGTAGGCGCCGTGGGCATCGGAGGCGCCGTGGACGTAACCGCCGCGAATGCCGGCCCCCGCCAGCATGGCCGAGTAACAAGCGGGCCAGTGATCACGGCCGGCGCCGGTGATGCGCGGGCTGCGGCCGAATTCGCCGACCATGACCACCAGCGTGGTCTCGAGCAAACCGCGCACGAGCAAATCTTCCAACAGGGCGGAGACGGCTTGATCGAGGTTCGGCAGCGCCCAACCGAGGCCGAAGGCCGTGTGCCCATAGATGCTTCCCAAGCCGGCGCCCTCGCCGTGCATGTCCCAGGTTTGGACGTTGCGGAAGCGCTCGCCCGGCGGGGTGCCGCACCAAGCGGTCACGCTGACCAGACGGACTCCGGCCTCGATCAGCCGGCGGGCCAGCAGCAAATTCTGGCCGATCGGATGACGGCCATAACGGTCGCGCACCGTGCTTGGCTCTTGCTCGAGGTCGAAGGCCCGGCGGGCTTCCGGTCCGGTGACCAACTCGAAAGCCCGTTGCTGGAAGCGGCGCAACGGCGTGTCGGAGGTTTCGTTGGACTGAAAGCGGTCGAGCAGCTCGAGCCGGCGGCGCATGCGGTCCGGCGCGACTTCGGGGGCCGGGTCCAAGCCGCGAAAGCGGAAGTCCGGGGCCGCGGGATTGTCGAGGTCGGTGCCGACGCGGAGCGGACTGTAGGCCGCGCCGAGGAAGCCGCCGCCCAGGTAGCGCGGTTGCACGTCGCCGGCGAGGTTTTGCAGCCAGACGTAGGAGGGAATGTTGCGCGTCGCCGGCCGCAGCTTAGCCACCACTGAGCCGAAGTACGGCGTGTCGGCCGCAGGGTTGGAGTGGCCGGTCATGCAGATGTGCATGCCGCCGTCGTGGCCGCCGTTGTTGTGCGTCATCGAACGGATGAGCGAGTAATGGTGGGCCAAGCGCGCCAGTCGCGGCATCTTTTCGCAAATCTGCATACCCGGGACCGTCGTGGCAATCGGCCGATACAGCCCGCGAATGTCCTCCGGCGCCTGGGGTTTGAGGTCCCAGGTGTCGTGATGGCTGGCGCCGCCGTACTGAACAATGAAGATGCACGACCGCTCCGAAGAAGCTCGGGGTCGTGCGGCAGCGGCGCGCAGCAACTCCGGCAGCCCCAAACCCAGCACGCTGATGCCGCCGACTTGCAGCAGCCGACGACGCGACATCACCTGACGACTCATGATTCTTCCCCCCCTTACCATCGCTCTCTTATGCCCAAGAAGGCACTCGCCCTGCCAAGCCGGCAGTTTGGATTTCCACCCTCTCCCGCCGGCGGCGGCAACGAAGGCTCCGCGCCGCACACGGCCCCCGCAGCCGCTGCGGCGCTATCGTCCGAGACGTCTTCCTTTCCATGTTAAGATCGGCCGGCGGCGGCACCGGGTTGGGCGACGGGCGGTGTCGGCATCGGCCCCCATTCATAGCGGGCGGGCGTCAGGTCTTCGCGGGAATGGTAAGCCTGTTCCCAAGTGATGACCTGGCCCGTGTACGCGGCCATTCGACCCATGATCGCCAGCAAGGTGCTTTTGCACATATAGTCGCCGTTGTTAATCGGTCGTCCGTTGCGGATGCTGGCGAACAGCTCGTCGTGTTCGGTTTGGTAAAAGTCGTTGTCGCGTTCCGTTTGGCGCCAAGCGTTAGGCCCGGTCAGGACGATCTGCCGTTCGTTGAGGTTGGCGCGTCCCAGGCTGCCCAGCACGTGAACGGCGATCTCGCCGGCGCAGCGTTCCTGTTGGCGCGTGTTGCTGAAAAGTTTGACACCGTTGGCGTATTCGTAGACCACGGAGAAGTGGTCGTAGATGTGGCCGTACTCCGGTCCGGTGCGCACTTGTCGGCCGCCCATGCCGACCGCCCGGATTGGATATTGATTACCCATGACCCAAGCGGCGACGTCGAGATTGTGAATGTGTTGCTCGACGTTGAAATCGCCAGACAACCAGGTGAAGTAGTACCAGTTGCGCAGCTGCCACTCCATGTCGGTCCAGTGCCGTTGGCGTGGGAACATCCAGATCCGGCCGCGCAGGTCCTGGGCTTGGACCGCGACGATGTTGCCGATGGCGCCGGCGTGGATGCGGCGAATCGCCTCCTTGTACATGTTGGAATAGCGCAGGCACAGGCCGGAGACCACGGAAAGATTTTTGCGGCGGGCCTCCTCGCAGTAGCGTTCGACCCGGCGCACGCCCGGCGCATCGACCGCGATCGGTTTCTCGGCGAAAATGTGCTTGTTGGCCTCCACGGCGGCCTGCAGGTGCAAGGGACGAAATCCCGGCGGCGTACACAGCAAGACCACGTCGACGCCGCAGTCGATCAGCCGCTGGTAGGCATCAAAACCGACAAAGCGCCGCGCTTCGGGCACATCCAGTTTGTCGGCAAGGCTGCGGTCGTTGTGCAACCGCTCCAAACTGCTGTCGAGCCGATCGCGAAAGACGTCGGCCATGGCGACGAGACGGACGTTGGGATCGGCCTTGAGCGCTTGCGTGGCCGCCCCGGTACCGCGACTGCCGCAACCGATCAGGCCGACGCGGAGCGTGTCGCGCGGCGGAGCATTTTGCCCCCAAGCAACGTGCGGCGCCAGCGCCGCGGCCGCGCCCGTCGTTGCCAAGAATCCCCGGCGTGTTGTTCCCTTGGCCATCGCTTTCCCCCCCTTGGCCGGCGCGGCGGGACCGAAGTTTTCCTTGTATACCGCCGCCTTCGCCCTAGTCCAACGGCCGCAACTCAAACCTCCGGAAGTAAATCTCAAACCCTTCCGTCTGAAGCAAGATCTTCCCCGCCGCCGGAAATACATCATAGCAGCGATTGACGAACTTGTCATTCACTTTCACGACGATTTCCGTGCCGCGGCAAAGACATTCGACCTTCGTCCACTCGCCGAGCTTGCTTTCGACGTCGTCCTTACCGCGAGTATCGAGCAGTTCCTTGAAGTCCGGGTCATGGTGGCTCCACCACAGCTGCCCTTTGGTGAAGACGCGTTTTTCACCCCCCTGCCGCCAACGCGGCCGCTTGTCGGGGCCGAGCACGACGTCGCTGGTGAACGAAACCGGAATCACGGCCCCGTTGGCGTCCTTGCCGCGGATGACGATCAAATCGCCCACGCACCCCTGGGCCAGCTGGCATTCGATCGACGCCATCCACGTCCCGCCGGCTCCGCCGTCCGGTCCGGTGGCGTGCAACAAAATGCCCGAGTTGCGCACGTACTTGCCGCCGTCGGTCCGCCGACCCCACTTGTACTCGACGAGGAGATGATAATCACGATACTCCTTCTCCGTGGCCACGTAGCCGAACCCCTCCCCCGAGAGGTGCAACAGGCCGTCGGTGACGGCGAAAACCTTCCGCGGATCGTCGCGCTGGGTGTCTTTCAGCCACGTGGTCAGACCGGTGAGGTCTTTGCCGTTGAACAACGCGACCGGCCGGAGCGGTCGGACCGCCTCCCCCCAAGCCGTCGCGGCGGTCGTGATCAGTACCAGCAACGACATCGTTTTCATGACCATCCTCCCTTCATTCGACGATCATTTCCCCATTCATGACCATCCAGTGCCCCGGAAAAGTACAGAGAAACGGGTAGCGGCCCTTTTCGCGCGGGGCGGTGAAGTGGATCGTGCCGCGGGCCAGGGGGGGCACGATGTCGGTGTAGACCAGCACATCGGAGGTCTTGGGCACGTAGTGCCGGGCGGCGGCGTCCGGCTCGGCGACGATCTGATTGACCAGCAGGCCCACCTTCTCCAGGGTCCCGGGTTTGATGAGCACCCAGTTGTGCGGCACCACGTCGGGATTGTGAAACGTCAAGCGCAACGGCTCGCCGGCCTTCACCTTGAGAGTCTTGGTTTCGTAAGTGAGGTTCTTACCGGCGGTGACCGCCAACGCGCGGGCGCCGGGCAGCGGTTTTTGCCAAGGATTGGGCACCCGGTTGGCCAACTGCGCCATGTCCGCCAGGATCGGATGGGCGGCGATGACGCGCGGCACCGGCCGATAGCCTTTGAACTCGGTGTACGGCGGCGCCAGCTTGTGCACCGTGGCGATCAGGTCGTGGGCCGGACCGTCGTCGACGCGCAGCCGCAGGTGGAGCTGGTTGACCGGCTGCAGGTCCGGGATTTCCAGAAAAAGCGTTTTGCCGTCGGCGGCGACGTGGGCCGAGGCGATGCGTACCGGATCGTGCCCCTTGACCCCCGGGTGGCTCGGCGAAAACTCCGGAGAGCCGTAGGAGCTGCTGTAGCGGTAATTCCAGGCCTGGGCGAACTGTTGGCCCACCTGCTCGGCCAGTTCGCGCCGCAGCGGCTGGGTGAACGTCACGCGCACGCCGTCTTCATGGGCGCGCCAGGCGATGGGCAGTTGCACCGGCCCGCCAGTGTAGCGAACGCGGTGGAAACAACCGTCGGCATCGGTGTACGTGCCCCAACCCGCCATGCCGCTGACATAGAGCTGGCCGTCCTTCGGATTGAACCGGGCACGGTGGGCCCCCGAAAGAAATTCGCCGACCAACGGCACGACCGCCCCTTGCGGTTGACCGTCGACTTCGTCGCGGAGGATCAGAAAATGACTTCCTTGTCCGTAGGAGGTATGGATCAACTGCCCGTGCAAAGGCCCCCAGCGTTGGCTGTTGACGTAGACCTGGCCACCGGAGGAATTGTCCAGGCCGCGAGGCAAGTAAACGAGGGGTAGATCGGGCGGTTGGTTGTTCTTGGGGCCGAGATAGCCGAAGTGCGGAATCGCGCCGGCGGCGAAACCGCGGGAGTCGCCGCGCTCATCCTGCGGCTGGAGAGGGCGATTCCCGGGAGCGCGCCAGGGATCGCGCGGCGGAACGGCCGACGGCCGCGGCTTGACGAGGCAGATCATCGAAGCCGGGGTCCACTCCCCTTCCGAACAAGGCACGGTCAAGGAGCCGTCCGGAAGAATGCCCAGGCCGTCGGGGTTGCGAAAGCCCGTGGCCAGAACGTCGGCGCGTTGGCCGTCGGCGCTGATGCGGACCAGCCCTTGATTGCCGGAGGCGGTGTAAAAGTTCCCCGCCGCGTCGCGCTGAAGCCCGCAGATGAAATCGTGGCCCGCCGTCGAGGTAAGGTAGGCGTTGGAGAAGCACTCGTAGAAGTCGGTTTCGCCGTCGCCGTTGAGGTCGTGCAGGCGCGTGATCTGGTCGCGGCCCAAGACGTAGACTTGGCCCTCGGCGACGACCAGGCCGAGCGCTTGATGCAAGCCGGCGGCGATACGTCGCCACCGGAGGTTGGCGAGGCCGTCGTCGATCCCCTCGACGCGCCACACATCGCCTTGCATGGTGCAGAGGTAGGCCGTGCCGTCGGCAGCAAAGTCATGGTCGCCGAAAAACAGCAGTGCTTTCCAGGGATTGTCGAACGGCGGGGTGAGGGAATCAACGACATAGGGGCCGCCGCTGCCGCGCGTGCCGCGGGTGGTGAGGACCTGCGGCCACTGCGGCGGTCCGCCGCGGGTCAAGTGCGCCAGGGGATGATCCTTAGCCGGGCCGACGAGGCGGACGAACTGGCCGTCCTCCACCCAGGGAGCGTCGAGATAATCAACGCCGCCCACGGTGTAGGCGAACAGGACGCGCTTGCCGTGGCGGTAGAAGCCGCGATATTTCGTGGGTAACGAGGGAGGGGAATCCTTGACGGCCTGGCGCGGCTTGGGAAGTGCTTGGCCATCCATGAGCAGGCCGTCCATGAAGCCGTGGCGGATATCGGAAAACTTGAGAAAGCCGCCGCGCCAGAGAGCATCGTACGTGAGTGTGTCCGGGTTAAAGCAGCAGGCCAGCTCGCCGGCGTCGCCGAGGCGGACGCAGACGCCGCGCGGCACGGTGACGCCGCCGCCGCGAAAGACGCCGCACTGCAACGAACCGAGGTCCGTCTGGTTCCAACGGCCGTCCTTCCAGGTCGATTCGTTCTGGTTGCCCCAGTGCCCTTCTGTGCCGCCGTCGAGACCGGGAAACGCCGGCAACAGCAACGGCATCGGCGACTTGCCGCGAAAAAACTCCGCCTGGCGGGCGTAGAAATCGTACAGACGATTACGATTGACGTAGTGCTGCCAGCTCGGCCAGTGCCGCGGGTTGAGCGGTGCGCGCACGATCGGCATCTCCGCCGGCGCTACGACATGGGCCGCCGCCAGATCGCTCGCCGCCTTGTTGACGCCCAACTCCAGCAGGAAACGTATCAGGTCGCGGCGCTGCTCGGACGTCATCGCCTCGGCCAGTCCCTCCGGCATCAGCGACCCCACCGCGCGGCGCTCTTCGATGTTGCTCTTCTTGATTCGCAGCAGGGCATGGGTCGCCGGCTCACGCAACACCAGTTCACTTTCGTCTTCGCTCGACTTGTACCCTTGGACGGTGCGGCCGTCGCTGGTGACCACGGCGATGGCGTCGAATCCCTCCTTGACTTTTCGCTTGGGCCACAACAGCGCTTCCACGATCTCCGCCGGCGGGAGACACTTGCCGACCGTCGAAAGGTCCGGCCCCACGCTGCCGCCGACCTTGTCGACGCGATGACAGGAAACGCAGGCAAATTGCGGCGCCAAAAAGACCAACGCCCCGCGGCGGGCGTCGCCATGCGTCCGGGCTTCCGCCAGGAGCTGGGCGACCAGTTCTGGGCGATACTCAAAGAACTTGCCCTTGGGCCGGTCGGACTGCGAGTAGGCGGTGGGCAAGAACCAGCCCGCGACACCAACGGCGATAGCCCCACCGAAGATGATCGTACGCATCATGGGCTTGAACCTCGCGACACGGCGGCCATGAGACGAGTTTTATGCCGGCGGCCACGGCAGGCCAGCATCCCGCCGCGCCGCCGCAGTTCCTGTGGAGGCGTTTCCTGGCGAGCGTCCCCCGGCCGGCGTCACGCCGTTGGAGCCATGTGCGTCGTCGGCGCGTACATTGAACGGAGCCGGCCCAGTTCGCCTGGCCGCGACCGCGGAGGACGACGCCGTGCTCACCCCCGCCGAAGAATTGGGCCTGTCGGGCCTGAGCCTTGCCAGTCGGGTTCGCAAGGCGTTTTTCAAGGTCCCCGAAGCCCGGCTCGTCGAGCTGGCCGACCGGATCCACGCCGAGGCCCTCCGCCGCCACCTCTGCTATCTCCGCGACGGCCAAGAGGAAGTCACGCACGTCATGCCTCTGCCGATCACGCTGCTGCCCGAGCAGTTATCGTACGTCCATTATGTGTCGCAGATCATCACGAACGCGTTCAAGCGGCTGGCCGAGTTGTACATCCAGGACTTCGCCGTCCGCGACGTCCTGCGCCTGACCGAGGGCGAAGAAAAATGGCTGTGGGATTGTTGGGGACCGAGCCAACGCGAGAACAACCCCATCTTCGGCCGACTCGACGCCCTGGTCGATTTCATCAGCCCGATGTGGAAAGACTCGCT
>JANWVS010000085.1 GCA_025056835.1 Gemmataceae bacterium
TCTGGGTGCTCGGCGGCGGCGTCGGCGTCGCCATCAGCCTGCAAACTCCGGTGGGGCTGGCGGCCGGCGTATCCGTGGCCGTCAACGAGATCAGCAACACGATCACGGCGTACGTGGACAACTCCAAGATCACCGCCGCGGGGGACGTCTTGATCAAGGCCAACGCCGAGTCCGACATCCAGGCGATCACGGTCGGCGTGGCCTTGGCCGTGACGGCGGGCACCGGCGGCCTGGCCGGCTCGGGCGCGGGGGCCGGCTCGGGCAATACGATCAAGAACACGATCCACGCCTACATCGCCAACAGCCAGGGGGCCTCGAACCAGGGGGTGTACGCGGGGCGGGCGCTCACCGTGAGCGCCGTGGACGACACCAAGATCATCGCCGGCGCCGGCGCCTTGGGATTCTCGGTCGCGGTCGGCGGAAAAGGTGGGGTGGGGGTTTCCATCGGCGCGTCGGTCACGCGCAACCACATCGAGAACTCGGTCAAGGCGTATGTCGCCAACGCCACGGCCCGGGCGACGGGCGCCAACCTGGACGTAACGGCCGCGGAAACGGCCGAGATCGACGCGATCAGCGTGGCCGGCTCGGTTGCCATCGGCGGCGGCACGTTGGTCGGCGTCGCCGGGGCGGGAGCCGGCGGCGACGCCAAGAACACGGTCCGGAATACCGTCGCAGCCTATGCCCAGTCGAGTACGCTCGCCACGCTCAACTCCGGGCACGTTCGGCTGATGGCGACGGACGACGCCGACGTCAACGCCATCAACGTGGCCGGCGCCGTGAGCGTTGCCGCCAGCGCGTACGGCAGCGCCTCCATCGCGATCGGCGCCAGCATCGCCAACAACGACGTGCAGAATACCGTTCGCGCCTACAGCCAGGCTACGACCATCACGTCCGCCGGCTCGGTGGTCGTCACGGCAGCCTCGACCGCGGACCTCCATGCCGTGTCCGTGGCGGTATCGCTTGCCGCGGCCGTCGCGATCGGCAGCCTGGCCTTGTCCGGCGGCGGGGCGGAATCGACGAACACCGTCAGCAACACCATCGAGGCCTATATCCAGGGGACGAGCGCCGCCGCGCGCAGCACCACCACCGCCGCCAATAGCATCACCGTTGCCGCTACCGAGGACGCAACGATCGTCTCGCGAATCGTCGCCGTCGCCGGCGCGGGGGGCATCGCCGGCGGTTCGGTCGGCGTGTCCGTTTCCTCCAACACCGTCACCAGCAGCGTCAAGGCGTATGTTCAGAACGCCAATCTGACGGCCACGGGGGGCAACATTTCGATCGGGGCGACCACCACGGACGACGTCGATACCTTGTCGGTAGCGACTTCGATTGCCGTTACCGTCGGCGGCGCGGGAGCGGGGGGCGACGCCCGGGCCAACGTCAGTCCCACCGTCGAAAGTTTCACCGGCAGCGCGACGACCCTTCAGGCCGGGGGCAGCGTCACCGTCTCGGCGACGACCACGAACACGGCGGAGGCGGAAACCTACGGCGCCGCCGGCGGCCTGGTGGCGGTCGGCGCCAGCACGGCTGACGCCAAGGCGAGCGGTTCGGTGAAGGCACACATCGACGGCGTCATCAGCGGCGCCGGCAGCGTCACCGTCCGGGCGGCGGCCACGAACACGGCCGACGCCATGGCGACGGGACTGGCCGGCGGGGCCATCTCGGCGGCGGGCGCCGGCGCCAAGGCCACCATCAAGCCCAGCGTAGAAGCCTACGCCGCGGGCGGCAACGTCACGACCTCGGGCGCCATGCGCGTCGAGGCCAAGGTCACGCCCAAGGCCAAGGCGTGGGCCTTAGGCGTCGCGGTCGGCGCTGCGGCAGGTGTGGGCGGGTCCGAGGCCGACGCCATCGTTGCTCCCACCGTCAACGCCTTCGTCGGCGGCGCCGGCATTACCATCCAGGCGAACAGCCTGACGATCGCCGCCATCCAATCCCTGCCGTCCGGCGGGACCTCGGCCGACGCCAAGGCCATCGGCGCTTCCGGCGGCGTCTTCCTGGCGGTCAACGCCTCCGTCAGCCGGGCGGCCAACGGCAACGACGACGGTCAAGCGGCGTACCGGAGCTACGTGGCCGACAACACCACGCTCCACATCACGGGGGCCACGGCCGTCACCGTCAACAGCAATTCCAAGCAGCAGTCCGTGGCTGACAACTTCAATGGCGGTATTTTAGCCGCGGGCGCGGGCCATGCCGACGCTCGGAGCAAGACGCTGAACGAGGCCTACCTGGGCCAGGGGGTGACGCTGACGGGAGGCAGTTTGCTGATTTCGTCATACGGCAGCGACGACAACTTTGCCCAGACGATGGCCGGGGCGGTTGGTGCGGTTTCCGGCGCTGGTTCGAAGGGGACGACCAACACCACCTCCACGACCACCGCCAAGATCCGTAATTCCGACGGTGTCAAGAAGATCGACCTGACGCAGCGCGGCAGCGGGGCCGCGCAGATCGTTGCCGACCACACGGCGACGGTGAACGGCCAGCAGCTGACCTTTGCAGGGGCCGTGTTGGCAGGCACCGGCGCGGAGGTCACGAACGACGTCGATTCCACCGTGGAAGCGGGGGTCGGCAACAACGTCGTGCTCTGGGCCAAAAGCATCGACATCGGCGCCGTCAATCACATCATCAAGCCGAAGCTGAGCGATTATGTGAACGCGGCCGACCCGGACAAGACAGGCCCCAACGTTCTCGGGGCCACGGGCGGACTGGCGAGCGCTGCCGGGGCGACGAGCAAGACCAACATCACTTTCAATACCAAGGTAGTCGTCGGCACGAACTCCAAGCTGGAAGTCAAAGGGAGACCCACGCGGGCCAGCAAATTATACTTACACGCCCTGAACGACTTCAATGCGACCGACAAGGTGACGCTCGCGACAGGCGGCGCTCTTGCCGGTGCCGGCGGCCGTACCGAGATCAAGACCCTCGCCGACCACGCCAAGGTCGAGATCGGCACGGGCGCCCAGCTCAAGAGCGTGGGGGAGATTGAAATCTCCGCGCGCGGCCAAGGGACCGTGTTCGCCGCCATCGCGACCGACACCTACGGCGCCGGCACCGTGGCGTTCTCGTATTCCGTCGCCGACATCCGTCCCGTCAACACCGTCTTCATTGGTCAGAACACCCTGGTCCGAGCGGCCGGCGACCTCAAAATCTCGGCGGGGACCGATACGAACTTCAACCGCGACCAGTACAAGATCACGGCCCGCACCGATACCTTCGCCGGCAGTGCGATTCCGATTTACGACGTGGACGCGACGGCCAACCTGATTCAGGACAACAAGATCACCATTTCCGCCGGTGCCGTCCTCGAGACCGAGCGCAACGCCAGTCTGCACGCGGAACGATTCGGCTTCGCCGACATGACCGCCTACGCCAAGGCCACGACCTGGCTCAGCGCCATCGCCGACGCCATCAGCGGCAGCAGTTTCAACAAGGGGACCCTCAAGGCGGAGGCCCACGGCACGGTCGAGAACAACGGCACGATCCGCACCGGTATCAATCGCCAAAAATTCCTGACGCTCGATTCATGGGACAGCCGTTCTGCCTCCGGCAATCCCACGGTCTCGGCGAGCGTGCAGTCCGAGGGCGTCAATTTCAACGTGACCTTGGAGAAGCTGGAATCGACCCTCGTGCGCGAGCTTCGGAATGCCAAGGCCCAGCTCGCCATCTTTATAAACAGCGGCAACCAGACGCTGATCAACTACTACCAAGCCGAGATCAATCGTCTCCAGGCCGAGTTGGACGCCTTGGGCCTGCTCGACCAGCCCACGAGCAATCAAGGCACGCCGCCGCCCAATGTGAAAGAGCAGTATGTTCTTACGGTCACCGTGGAGGACGTCTGGGCCCAGGCCGGCATCATCGACGTGCGTGCCGACGTGCTCCAGGGGACGGACGGCCTGTTCGATGCTCCCGGCGATGCCAAGGTTGTGATCCACAACAGCACACCGGCGTTCCTCAAGCTGAAGCGCATTACGATCCCCGAAACCAACGGCGGCCTGTTTTTCAACGGTGAAGCGGCCGACAACGACAGGATCAACCAACTCAACGATCCGGACGACGGCGTACCGTTGGGCGAGGTCAGGTTCCAGCGCATCGCGCTGCCCGGCGCCGGCATGCCGCCGGTCATCGAGATCAAGAATACGTTCAACCCGCTGACGTACAGCAACCCGAACTTTCCCGACGACGAGTATCCGCCGCCCAATATCGAAATCATCGGCAGCCTCGACGAAGGCGGCATCTTGCGCGGCATCGACAATCTGGGGGGAAACGTCAGCCTGCTCATCCAGGGAGGCAAGGGAAGCATCATCATTGGCGCTCCGGTGCGGGCCAAGAACTTGTCCGTGGTGACCGGCGGCGACGTGTTCATCAACGGCGTGACGCAGTACGCCGTCGGCGGCGATCCCCTGTCGCACTGGCGCAGCGTCGCGCTCACCAGCCAGGCAAGCTATCCCACGGGGGCCGACGGTGTCTATGGCACAGGCGACGAGGCCGACCCTGACGCCGTCAACGCCATCGTCAACCAGTCGCTCGGCGGCAACAGCACCATCCAGATCTTCACGATCACCGCCGGCGTTCAACCCGCCGACAACATCGTCAACAAGTTCGACGGCGTATTCACCGGCTCCAGCTTCACGTATCGGGTCGAGCTGAAGGCAGGCAACCAGTACTTCATCCGCATGAAGCAGCTCGGCATCAACAACAATCTCGATCCCTTCCTGACGCTGCGCGACGCCGACAACAACTTCCTTGCCAGCGACAACAACTCCGGCGGCGGCCAGGACAACCAGGATGCACTTATTATCTTCACCCCCGCGACCACGGGAACGTACCAGATCATCGCCGGCGGCACCGGCTCGGGACAGTTTACGGTGGAAGTCTCCACCGGCATCCGCATGACTCAGGCGCTGATCCTGCCGTACGCTACCGCCGGGACGTTCGACCTTACCTTCAACGGCCGGACCGCCGCCGACATTCCCTACAACGTTACTGCCCAGGACTTGAGGAACCGCTTGAACGCCTCCCTGGGGCTGAATTTCGCGGTGACCGGCACAGGCTCGGCGGGTGATCCGTTCATCATCACGGTCCTTAGCGATTTCAACAACTACGCCCCCATGACCGCGGACATCTCGAACCTTCAGGGGGCGGTCAGCCTGTACGGCGACCGCATCTTCATTACCGCGAATTACCTCAACGTCAACGGCGTCATGCAGAGCGGCAAGGCGGATTACATCCTCAACATCGGCCAGGCCGCCGCCGACGAGATCGACAACCTCAAGAGGAACGGCGCCACCGGCATGGTCGTGCTCCATTCGGTCACCAACAACGACTTCGTGGTCCGTTACGACACCTTCTACAATCGCATTCAGATCGAGGAAGTGAAGGTCTCCGGCGGGTACATCGAGATTCACGGCCACGTCGTCAACACGGGCAAGGGCGAGATTCGCCTCTTGGGCGGCTATGGCAACATCCAGATCAACAACACGACCAATTACGACATCGTCCTCAAGCGGCTCGACGCCTCGCAGCGCGGCGCGGGCAAGCTGATCCTTCGCGACAAGGCCTATGGTCCAGCGTACGTCACCCTGTACGAGAAGGCCGGCGGCAGCGTCACCAAGACGGTGGACGACGGGACCAATCCACCCACGGTCACCGGCAACGTCGGCGATACGCCGACCTATCAGCCGCTGCCAAACTACCGCTACGGCTGGTCGGTCAGCCAGGCCCGATATGAACGGACCCGCACGTTGTACGGCACCAGTGCCTGGCTTGACATCGACGCCCTTGCCGCCGATCCGGACAACATCGTCGAGGGGCCGTTCGTCGAAAAGGTCGGCCAGCCGGTGATCGCCGGCACCGGGCCTTATTATTACCTCCCTGCGGCAGGCGCCCCCGAGATCGGCAAAGACTACACCTACAGCTACGTCAATCACAACGTCGGCGACGCCCAGACCTACGTCGTTGAGCGGTACACCGAAAGTACCTGGTACGGCAAAAAGACGCATTACGTGCGCACCGTCACCGAACGGAAGCAGGAAGAGCTGCACACGCACACGATCCGGGCGGACCGGCCCATCGGCATCAAGTTCATCGGCGGCAATGAAGGGACCATTGTCGTGAACTCCGCCGCGGGCATCTTGATCGATGGTCCCATTCAGAATCCGTCGGGTGTGACGTCGCTTACCGCCGGCACGACAATCAAGCAGTTGAGCGACCTGGGGTACGTCAACGGGCGGCGCGTGGATCTTGCGGCGGGCACAGGCATCGGCACGGACGCGGTCGGTCTGAACACCCAGGTAGCGGAGCGTGCGCCAAACGACTTCGACTCTACCAAGTTGCTCGTGGCCCTGGTCACCGGCGACAAGGTGAAGAACGTGGCAACGAACACGGTGTACCGTTTCCTGGGCAGCCCGCAAAGCGTGGACTTCGGCCAGGAGAACTTCAACAACTCTGCTCGCTGGGCGGTCGATACCGGCGACTTCAAGTACACCACGGACGCCAATCGAACGCGCGTCGTTCCGGGCAACCAGGTGTTGGTGGTCCAGGGGCACACGGCCGGCGGCGAGGTCGGCAGCGTTTACCGCTACCTGGGGACGACGCCGGCCCTGCTCGACCTGAGCACGCAGAACTACACTTCGGCCAGCTGGCAGAAGGTCTCGTTCTTTGCCAGCTTCGAGGCGACGAGCACGGCCGGCAACATCCACGTCAGGCAAATCGCCGGCGCCTTGCCGATCGACAAGGTCGTCGCCGGGCCGGAGGGCAACGTCACGATCACGGCGCAAAACTCGATCACCGTGGCCGAATTGAGTGCCGGCACCTTTGCTGAAGGTCGCGTCGGCCAAGGGACCACGGCGGCGCCCAACGGCTCGATCGTGCTGACGGCCCTCAACGGCGGCATCGGCGGCGAGGGCCGGCCGATCACGCTCTACGCCGGCACGCGGCTCAAGGACACAGTGTCGGCAACGGCTTCGGGGAGCATCTATTTGCGCAGCGGAACCTTTTCCGCCGCGGCCAAGGCGGCCGAGCCGCGCGCCGGCGACTTGCGCATCAAAAAGATTGAATCGACGTCGCGCACCGGTCTCATCCACGTCGAAGTCGCCGACGGCGCCCTTATCGACGCCAACAACGAACAGGTCGTCGATCAACGTACCCGCGCGGAGCTGGCCAACGGCTTGTGGCACGACCTGCAACTGACGGACGTGCTCACGCCCGTAGTCGCCGGCGACCATGTGCAGCTGGCCAACGGCTACTCCCACGGCGGCGTGCCGGGCAGTATTTACCGCTACGTCGGCCCGCGACAAGAGCTGAACCTCGGCACGCAGGATTACAGCAACGGCGCCTTGTGGCAGCTCGTCGGCCATCGCTACACGACGAGCGACGGCGTCGTGTCCCTGGCTGCCAATGATCGCGTTCTGGTCGCGCTTACCTATCGGGGCGGCGGCGTGCCGGGGCGCATCTACCGCTACCT
>JANWVS010000086.1 GCA_025056835.1 Gemmataceae bacterium
CGACAGCAAACTGACCCCCGAGCTGCGTCTCATCGACCCCGCCGGCAAGCAACTTGCTGCCAGCTACGCGGCACCCGAGCATGACGGCATTCTCGATCAGGTGCTGCCGGCCGATGGAGACTACCTGGTCCGCTTGAACCAGTACACGTACACCAGCGGCGGGGCCGATCATTTTTATCGCCTCAATATCGCCGCCGGCCCGCGCCTCGACGGCGCTTTCCCGCCGATGATCGAACCAGGCAAGACGGCGACCATCACCGTGTACGGCCGCAACTTGCCCGGCGGACAACTCGATCCGACGGCCACCGTGGGCGGTGTGATCCTCGAAAAACTCACGGTTCCCATCACCGCCCCGGCAGACCCCAATGCACTGGTGCGGCTGAGTTACTCCGGCACCGTCGCACCGCCCATGGCCCTGCTCGACGGCTTCGAATACCGCCAAGCGACCCCGCAAGGGCTGTCCAATCCCGTGCTGCTGACTTACGCGAAGGCCCCGGTGGCGGTGGACAACGACAAGAATGACACCTTCGAGACCGCACAAGAAGTGCCCGCCCCTTGTGAGATCGCTGGTCGCATCGACCGCTTCGGCGATCGCGATTGGTACACGTTCATGGCGAAGAAGGGCGATTCGTACTGGATCGAAACAATCAGCGAACGGCTCGGAGCGGCGACCGACCTGTACCTGTTGGTGAAAAACGCCAAAAACGCCGATATGGCCAGCCTCGACGACAATCCCGAAACGCTCAGTCCCAAAGGGTTTTACTCCGCCGCCCCGCGCGATCCCGCGCCATACCTGTTTACCGCGCCGGAGGACGGCAAGTATTATCTGCTGGTCGGCAGCCACACAGCCAGCCACAGCGCCGGCCCCCTGCACGTTTACCGCATTCGCCTGTCGCCGGCACAACCCGATTTTCGTTTGATCGTCATGCCGGCCGAAGATTACCGGCCGGATGCCCTGGTGGTGGGGCCGGGGGGGCTCCACCACCTTTCGGTCTTTATCCATCGCATCGACGGTTTCAAGGAAGATGTCACACTCACCATGGACGGACTGCCGACCGGCGTGACCTGCACCCCACAGGTCCTCAACAAGACCCAGAAAATGGTCCACTTGGTCGTCGCGGCCGCCGACAACGCTCCTGCCAATTTCACCGGCGAAGTCAAGGTGGTCGGCACGGCGACGATTGGCGGTCAGAAAGTGGTGCGGGAAGCTCGGCCGGCAACGGTGACTTGGGGCGTGCCGCCGCAAAACCCTTTCCCGACCGTGACGCGCCTCGACCGTGGGCTTTACCTGGCTGTCCGCGGCAAAGCGCCGGTACGTTTCACGATCACGCCCGACAACCCCGTCGTGTCGCTGGGCGACAAGGTAAAACTCAACGCTAAGCTCGTCCGGCTGCAACCGGAGTTCAAGGGGAACTTCCAACTCGCGCCGGTTCCGACCGACCTGCCGACCGGAGTCACGCACGCCGCGGTCACGATGGCGCCCGGCAAAGACGAGCAAGTGCTGGACCTGACCGTGGCCACGAATACGGTGCCCGGCAAATACAACCTCGTGTTTCGCGGTTTCGCGCCGATCTCGCCCGACCCCAAGGCCAAGCCGGTCAACACGATCGTTGCCTCGAATCCTGTGGCGCTGACGGTGCTGCCTAAGCAGGTGGCCAACGTCACCGTCGACAATGCCAATCCGCAGTTGAAACTCGGCGGTGAAGTGGTCGTCACCGTGACCGTGGCCCGCCAATACGATTACAACGACGCTTTCAAGGTGATGTTGCTGCCCGACAATGCCAACGGCGTCACCGCTGCGGAAGTGACGATCCCTCCCGGGCAGAACCAAGCGAAGTTGACGCTCAAGGCGCCGGCCAACGCGGCCGTCGCCAATCGCCCTAATTTGACGATCCGCGCCGTAGCGGTGGTCAACGGCAACGTGACCTTGAACCACGATGTGAAGATCAACGTCAACGTCGTCCAATGACCTGAGCGTGTGGAGCTGACGGGAAGCGCTCGCGTCGCCTCGCGGCGAAGAGTTTCTCACCAGTGAGGAAAGTATTATGCGTTCTCTGCTGATGCTGTCGACCGTCGTCTTGGCGCCGTCGCTTGCTGTGGCCCAGGCCAAAAAGGAGATCGTCCCCATCCCGATTGCCAAGATCGAGCGGAAAGAGCCGATCGCCTACGAAAAAGATATCGAACCGATCTTTTACAAAAAGTGCATCACCTGCCATTCGGGGAACGTGAAGGAAGGCCGCTACGACATCAGCACCTACGAGGGGGCGGTCAAGGGCGGACGCCGCGGCGCCGCGGTCGTTCCGGGCAAAGCCGAGGCCAGCAACATTATCAAGCTCGGTACGAAAAGTGAAAAGCCCTTCATGCCGCCGCGCGGCGAAGAGCCGCTCACGAGCGAAGAGTTGGGGCTGATCAAGCTCTGGATCGACCAAGGGGCCAAGGCGCCGACGACGTCCGGCCCGCGGAAACTCCAATACATCGTCAGCGTTCCGCCGGCGAACGTCCACCCGGTGCGGGCGTTGGCCGTCAGTCCCGACAAGGCTGCCGTCGCTGCCGGCCGCGGAAATCAGATTCACGTCTACGACGCCGGCTCCGGTGCCTACATCCGCTCGTTCTACGCTCCCGGCCTGAAAACGCCCGACGGCAAGGACGTCAAAGCCGCTCACTTGTCCATCGTCGAATCGATGGCCTGGTCGCCCGACGGCAAATATCTCGTCAGCGGCAGTTTCCAGGAAATCGCGATCTGGGACGCTCACACCGGGATGCTGCGCCACAAGATCGGCGGTTTCGCTCACGCCGTCGTTGCCATGACTTTCTCGCTCGACAGCAAGCTTCTGGCCGTTGCCGGCGGTGAACCCACGGTTGAAGGCGAAATCAAAGTCTACGAGGTACCAAGCTGGAAGCAAATCGTTGACATCAAGAACGGCCATTCCGACACGGTCTATGGCATTTGCTTCAGCCCCGACAACAAGATGATCGCCACCGGCTCGGCCGACAAGTTTGTCAAGGTGTGGGAAATCCCTTCCGGCAAGTTCGTCAAGGCGTTCGAGGGCCACACGCACCATGTGTTGGATGTCGGCTGGGCGGCCGATGGTAAATTGCTCGCCAGCGCCGGCGGCGACAACACTGTGAAGGTCTGGAATTTTGAAAAAGGCGAGCAAGAACGCACCATCAACGCCCATGGCAAACAGGTGACGCGCTTGCTGTTCATCGGCAAGAAAAATGAATTTCTCACCTGCGGCGGCGACAATCAGGTGAAGGCCTTCAACACCGCCGGCGGCACCATTCGCAATTTCCCCGGCGGCACCGATTTTATCTACGCCGTCGGCACCAGTCCTGATGGCGCCGTCGTCGCTGCCGGCGGTCAGGACGGAATTGTCCGCGTCTACAATGGCAACAACGGCACGCTGCTCAAGTCGCTCCTCCCGCCCGACGCTCAGCCTAAGGAAAAGTCGCCCGAGAAGAAGTAGCTCCCAGCGCGAGACGAGGCGGCGACACCATCCGCTCGCGCCAACACCGAAGTTGAGCAAGCCCGTCAGCGCCGGTGGGCTTTTTCTTTGGCGACTCGTTGATGAGGATGAGGTTTTTGTCGCTCTCGCCAGGCACCACACCGCGGCGGCGGCTTCGGTGCTGCTCAGACCACGACGAACTTGGAGCTGCCGGCCTTGCTTGCGGCGGTCCCTACCGTGGTCCGCGAGGCTCCAGCGCGAACCACTCCCGGCTTGGTGTTCGCTCGGTCTTGTCCTAGAGTGACTGCACGTCAACCCTTTCGCGAATGTGAGGATCTTCCGCGCATGGCGCGACATGTTTTCGGTTTGCTCGTCCTTTCAATCATGGTCCCGGCGGGCGTCGCCGCTGACTTAGCTCGCGAAACGTTTGCCGAGGGGTTGAACAGGCCGACCGCGGTTGCCGTTGGCGGTGATGGCCGCATCTACGTCGCTTTCCTTGGCGATGCGGCGCGATCCAACGGCGGCGGTATCGCTGTTGTCGCCCAAGGCAAAAGCGCATCGTTCGTCGACGGCTTGGACCAGCCCATCGCCTTGGCAGCCTTTCAGCAGTGGCTTTTCGTTGTCGACCGTCAAGGCGTGTCGAAGTTCGATCTCAAGGGCAAGGGCGTCCTGCTGGCGGGGCCGAAAGCATTTCCCAAGCCGCTGCATGGCCTGACGGCGCTCACGGTCGATCCCGAAAGCGGTTTCATTTATGCGATCGACTCAGGCGACGGCGGCCGAGAAGAAGCGGCAGTTTATCGCATCGATCCCAAGGGCAGGGTCAGCATCGTTACCGACCGGAAACGCTGGCCGGGCATACGGCGGCCGACGGCACTGGTCCTCGATGGTGCTTCGCATTTGCTGGTGGCCGATGACGGCGGCCTTTATCGTGTCCGCGTCTTCGACGGCAAAGCAACGCAGATCGAACAGAACCTCGGCGACGTCCGCGGCCTGGCCTGGGACCGCTACGGCCGACTGTATCTTGCGCGGCTTGACAACGGCGGCGAGTTGCTCGCCATCCCGCGGCCAGGCGCCAAGGTCGTGCCCGGTGAAGCACGACTTGGTAAGGTCGGCGGTATCTGCCTCGGTCCCGACCATCATACCATTCTTGTACCCGACGCCGACGCCGGGACGATCACCGCCGTGGCCGCCCAGGTTCCCGGCCAGCCCGTTGACTTCTCGCCGCTGCCACTGGAAACTGTCGTTGCCTTCCCCGAACTTCAGTGGACGGGTTGGCAAGGCGAGACCGAGTCGGGCAAGGTCAATCCGTTGCGGCCGATTGTGCTGACTCACGCCGGCGACGGCTCCAAGCGCGTCTTCGTCGCCACGCAGCACGGTGTCATCCATGTCTTTGCCAACGACCCCAAGGCCAAGCACACCAAGGTGTTTCTCGACATCCAGGCGAAGGTCCGCTACAAGGACAGTGAAAACGAAGAAGGCTTCTTGGGCTTGGCATTTCATCCCGACTATCGCAAGACCGGCGAGTTCTTCGTGTTTTACACACCCAAGGACAAGAGGCTGGTCAACGTCGTCTCCCGCTTTCGGGTGAGCAAGTCGGATCCGGACAAAGCCGATCCCGATTCGGAAACGATCCTTTACAGTGTTCAGCGGCCGTTCTGGAACCACGACGGCGGCACAGTCTGTTTTGGACCGGACGGCATGCTCTACATCGCCCTCGGCGACGGTGGCGCTGCCAACGATCCGTTCGACCACGCTCAAAACCTCAAGACGCCGCTGGGAGCCATCCTGCGTATCGACGTCAATCGCCAGGATCCCGGCAAGAACTACGCCGTGCCTCCGGATAATCCGTTTGTGGGCACCGTCGGCGTCGTTCCGGAAATCTGGGCCTACGGGCTACGCAACGTCTGGCGGATGGCGTTCGATAAAGCGACCGGCCGACTTTGGGCCGGCGACGTCGGTCAAAACCTTTATGAAGAGATCAACATCATCACCAAAGGGGGCAACTATGGCTGGCGGCGCCGCGAAGCCTTACACCCCTTCGGCTTCACCGGCCAAGACCACGGCCCGGCGTTCATCGATCCGATCTGGGAATACCATCACGACGTCGGTAAGTCGATTACCGGCGGCCATGTGTATCGGGGCAAGCAATTTCCCGAGTTGGACGGCCATTACCTGTGCGCCGACTATGTGACCGGCAAGATCTGGGCGCTGAGATACGACGACGCGGCCAAGCGCGTGACTGCTTGGCGCGCCATCCGCGACAAGGCCCTGCCGATCATGTCGTTTGGCGAGGACGAAGACGGCGAAACGTATCTGCTCACCTACGCGGCGTCCGGACGAGGCATCTATCAATTGCGTCGGATCGTGAAACGATGACCGAGGAAGCTGCCGCCTCCGCGATCATGGTCCGTTCCGCACCGCCGCAACCCGTGCTAACATTGCACTCGCGCGCCGAATACGCGTCGCAGTTGCGCGACGGCCGCGGCATCCAGGTTGTTAAAACGAAGGTGCAGCATGTCCAGTTGACGGGCGAACGGCGCTTCCATGAGGGCCTTGACGCCGGCTGCTCCAATGTCGTTGTCGCAGAGATACAACTCGCGAAGATGTTTCAGGAACGGCGACGCTGCCAACGCTTGGACAGCTCGATCGCCGAGGCAGGCAGTCGACAGGTTGAGGCTTTCCAACTCAACCAAGAACGGCGACTGTGCTAACAACTCAACCCCGCAATCGCGCAAATAGTTATTCGAAAGATCGAGATGCCGCAAGCGCAGCAGCCAGTGGCATTGACACAAAGCCTCGACATGTTCTCGACTATAGCGAAGATGTATTTCCAGGATCGGGGCGTTGGCAAACAACTCGGAAGCATGGCGCAGGAAGCCCTCCGCGGTCAACGAGACCTCCTCGACAAAACCGCGGCGGAAGGTCCACCATTCCACCAGCCCGGCGATCGGCTCGGTCCATTGTTCTTCAAAATCGGCCAACAGCTCTTGTTCCCGACATTCCCAACTCCAGGCCTCGGGCGCTTTGGGCCACCGAGCGAGCCGGCACTGAATACGAATGAACTCCCCCAGCGGATCGCCTTGGGCGTCCAGCCATTTGGCATAACGAAGACGGGGGGTATCGTTGGTAGGATCGCCAAGGATGTCGTTCCAGTAAGCGGACGGGTGCGCCAACGCGGGAGAAGAAAGTGCCATGAGAGCATCCTTTCAGCTGGAACCACGGGCAGCTGCGCAGCTGTACGCTCCTTAACCTGAAGAGTTGTGAAGGCGTTGTCAAGGAAAAAATTCCAGAAACGCAAAAGTTGTCGGTGGTGAAACGATCTCGCAACCTGAACGGGGCACGCATTGCCACCGGCGATGCGACGACTCAAGCGGCGGCACGGCGTCGGTACGCGGCCACGAAGGCCTCGTAGTCGGCCGGTGTATCGACCCCTCGCCCAGCGTGGTCCACCACGCCGACGGCAATCCTGTATCCCAACGCCAAGATGCGCAGTTGTTCGAGCTTTTCCAACTCTTCCAGGGGGGTCGGCGGCAATGTCGCCAGATGCAGCAAAAACTCCCGGCGGTAGGCGTACAGCCCCAGGTGTTGGAGAAACAGCGGCGGTCGACGGCCGAAGTCAGGCTCGGCGTCGCGCACGAAAGGAATGGGACTGCGACTAAAGTAAAGTGCTCGACCGCGTTGGTCCCGTACCAACTTCACGCAGTGGGGAGCACGCCATTGCTCCACCGACGGGATCGGCACAGCCAGCGTCGCCACCGCGGCATCGCGGTCGGCAGCAAGCAAGTCAGTAAGTTCGTCGAGGATGGCCGGATCAAGCTCAGGTTCATCACCTTGAAGGTTGATGATCACGTCGGCGTCGAGATACGCCGCCACCTCGGCCACGCGGTCCGTGCCGCTGGGATGATCGGAACGAGTCAGTACCACCTGGCCACCAAAACTGCGCACGGCTTGGTAAATCCGTTCATCATCGGTGGCAACCATCACGGCATCGGCCCGACT
>JANWVS010000087.1 GCA_025056835.1 Gemmataceae bacterium
GGGCGGGGTCGAGGGCAACGACCCACGGCCGCGATCTTCCAGCAACGGCAAAGTGAGCCGGCGGCTCGTCGCGGCATGGGACGGGGCATCGGGAAAGTTGACGAGGTTGCGAGTGAGCACGTACCAGCAGAAGAAACAGTGATTGGAAGTCGCGCCGGGCAGGGCCGTCGGATCGCGGGCAAGGACTTCGTCGCGGATGGCCGTCAAGCCTTGGCGGAAGACTTTGCCGACGTAAGGATGCCGGCGGGCGCGGCGAATGATTTGCGCGACCGAGTCGGTGTAGATGTTGCCGATCGTGAGTTGATCGAGGTCGGAGGCGAAACCGCAGCAGGGCTTGACTTCGCCGCGCGGATTGACGATCAGCGCTTGGCCGGGGCCTTCGCAATAATCTTCCTCGAACCAGACGCCGTCCCAGGCGCCCGCCAGTTTTTCGGCCCGCTCCACCGGGGCGAGATGGTTCCAGTTGAGGGTGATCGTCATTTCCGGGGCGACCAACAGGTAGCGGCCGAGCACGTCGGACCAGGCGAGGACGGCGTCCAGCTCGTCGGCCAGGGCGTGGATCGGTTCGAGGCCGGCGTCGGGGCGGCGGCTGGCGTAGGACAGCGACACCACGTTGTCACGGCGAAAGACCTCGACGGCGGCCCGACAAAACGTCGCCGCGGCCGACGTCCGCATGCCGTGGAACTTATCCACGCTCAACCCGAGTTTGCCGGTCCAGCCAGCCTCCTTGAGCCGGCGCAGCGTCGCCCGCAAAGCAGCTTCGCTCTCAAACCAGACGCCGTTGGTGACGATTTTGTCACAACGAAAGCCCAGTGCGGCGGCCCGACGGGTCACGGCGATCAGAAACTCCGGATAGAGAAACGGCTCACCGCCGGTGAAACCGAGCGTTTCGATCCCGGCAGAATGGGCGTCGTCAAGGAAACGCAAGGCCGCGGCGATCTCGAGGCGATCGGGCCACTCGATCGGAACACAACAGTGCGGACAGGTGAGGTTGCACTGATACGTTCCGGCAAAGGACAGGTAGTTCGGCCGAAACGTCCTCGTGCGGCGCCGGATCGGGCGATCGGATTGACGGTGACAAGGCACCACGATAAGCCTCGCGGCACGCAGCACTCATCGGAGCAACAACCCGGATCGGGTCGTCGATAGTTCATCGTAGCGAGAATCCCCCCGGCCGGGATCCGCCGAGCGGAGAGCGAGATGGTGTATAATCATGCTCGTCTATCGCGGCGGAGGACGGCATGGACGAGACTTGGGAGTTGGCGACGCTGGGCGGCGGCTGCTTCTGGTGTTTAGAAGCCGTGTTCGAACAGGTGGACGGCGTCCACCAAGTCGTCTCGGGCTACGCCGGCGGCACCACCGAGGCGCCCACCTATCGCGAGGTCTGTTCCGGTACGACCGGCCATGCGGAAGTCGTGCAAATCACTTTCGATCCGAGCCGGGTCTGTTATGGCGACTTGCTCGACATCTTCTTCGCCACCCACGACCCGACAACCCTCAATCGCCAGGGGGCCGACGTGGGTCCTCAGTACCGTTCGGTGATCTTTTGGCACTCGCCCACGCAGGAGCAGACCGCGCGGCGGAAAATCGCCGAGTGGAACGCGTCGGGGCGCTGGGCGCGGCCGATTGTGACGGAAGTGGCGCCGGTCCCGCGGTTTTTCCCGGCGGAGGAGTATCACCAAGGCTATTTCCGCCGCCATCCGCACGAGGGGTATTGTCGCGTGGTCATCGCTCCCAAGGTGGCTAAGTTTCGAAAGGAATTCGCGTCGCGGTTGCGCCCCGACAGCAGCGGCGGTTAGAAAACGACGGCTGAGTCGTCGCCCCTGGAGCGGAGACCGGCGCAGCGATTGTACTTGCCCAAGCCGCTACGGTGTGCGACAATCAACTCCAAAAAGCGCTCGAGGACAGCGAGGAACGGGCGTCACAGATGAGGAGACAGGCGATGGTGCGTTCCTACCGCGTGATGACAGTCGGCGTCGGCGTGGCGGTGTTGGCGGGGCTGTCGTGGCTCGGCACGCCGGCCCACGGCCAACTCAAAGTGCAACAGGTGCAAATCCTGCCGGCGCCGGCTCAGGACGGGCCCGTGCAAGTGATCGTACGGCCGGGCGGTCGTCTCGTCGGCGGTCAGCCGCGGCAACCAGCCGAGGGGCCAGGCGACGGCAAAGCGCCGGGGGTGGCGGCGCAATACAGCGCGGTCAAGCTGATCGAAAAAGAGGAGTACCGCAAGTTCATCGAAGTCGCCCGCGATTGCATCAAAGGAAAGGAATGGGGCGATGCCGTTACCGCTCTTCAGGCGATCCTCGACAAGCAAGAAGATTATTACGTCCAGGTTCGCGAAACGGATGCCTTCGGCCGCGAGTTTTTCCGCTGGGTGAGCGTGAAGTTCGAAGCCAACAAACTGCTTGGCTCCATGAGCGAAGAGGGGCTGGATGTTTACGAGTTGCGTCATGGGGCCAAGGCGCGGGCGATGCTGGAAGACGCCAAGGCCCGCGGCGACGTGGCCTTGTTGGGGGAAGTCTCCCAGCGTTACCTGCACACGAAGGCCGGCTTCGAGGCCAACGACCTCTTGGCGACCTATTTCCTCGACCGTGGCCAGTATTTCATGGCCGCGCTCCGCTTTGAGAAACTGCTGGCGGCCAACCCGGAGCGCTTCAAGATCTCCGAGTTGATGCTCTTCAAGGCCGCTCTCGCCTATCGTCGCGCCGGCGACGTGAAAAATGCCGAAGCGGTTTGGGCGAAGCTCGAGCCGCGCCTTCGGGAAAAGGGTGGTTTGATGCTCGGCGACGACGTGATCGCCATCGCCCGCGTGCGGCAGGTGTTGGACGAGTCGCCCTCGCCGGATCTGTTCTTCAGCCCCCACGATTGGCGCTTGGTCCGCGGCAACAGCGCCAATTCCGCCCAAGCCAAGGGCAGCCCCCCGCTGCTCGATGCGACCATGTGGGTCCGCCAGCTGCTGCTGGATCCGGAGGAAAACGGCCAGGTCGATCGGTATACCGTCGAAACCGAGACCGCCGCGAAACGCCGCATCGACCAGGCGATCGTCAAGATCCAAAGTTTCGGCAACGTGCCTGTCTTGCCGGGAATGTTTCCCATCGCCGCCAACCGGTTGCTCATTTATCGGACCTATTCCGACATCCGCGCGGTTTATTTGCATGAAGAACACGAGCGTGAGGACGACGGCAAGGTCATCAAACACAAACCGGGCGACATCAAATGGCGGACGACGCCGTTCGACGGGGCTCTCGCCGCCGTGTTAAGCAACAGCAAGATTCGCGGCACGCTCGACAGCTACCTCGACAACAGCTACTTCCCCATGGCCGGTTTTTGCAGCCTCCTTTACGAGAACACCACGCTCGGCACGCTTTCCAGCGACGAGCGCTACGTTTATGCCATCGACGACCTCGCCGTTCCAGTCCCCGGCACCGTCTTCCAAACTTCCCCGTTCATGCAGCCCAACATGAACGTCTTGCCTGAAGGCCTTAAGACGTTGGCGTTTCAAAACAGCCTGTGCGCTTTCGACATCGCCACCGGCAGCGCTCGATGGCAACTCGGCGATCCGAAACGCGGGAACAAAGACCCATTCAACGACAGTCATTTCCTCGGCGTGCCGCTCGCCATCGGCGGAAAGCTGTACGTCCTTAATGAAAAGAACAGCGGCATGAACGGCGACGCCGACTTGCGCCTCGTCATTCTCGATCCGACGAAGATTTCCGAAGGCATGCCGGCCATCGTTGCCATTCAAGCGCTCGGCTCGATCCAGCAACAACATCGGGTGACGCACGACGTGTCGCGCCGCACCAATGCCGTTCACTTGGCCTACGCGGAAGGCATGCTCATCTGCCCCACGAACGCCGGTGAAGTGCTGGGCGTGGACATTACCACGCGCAGTTTGGCGTGGGCTTACTCCTACCGCGAACGGCCGCCGCAAACCATCAACTTCCCCGGCATGCCCAATATCGGCCGCGGCGGCATCATCTTCGGACCCGGCGGACCGATCAACACCAACACCTCGGCCACCGTCGCCACCTGGAAATCAGCTCCGCCGGTCATCTTCGAAGGCAAGGTGGTCTTCACGGCGCCGGACGCGACCTCGGTCCATTGCATCAACCTTCGCGACGGCACGCCGGTGTGGAAAAAGCCGCAGCTGGAAGGAGACCTCTTCTTGGCCGGCGTCTTCCAAGGGAAGGCCTTGATTGTCGGCCGCAGCACGATTCGCGCTCTTGACATCCATCGCAACGGCGATATCGCCTGGTCGGTCCTGACCGGCGACATGCCGGCCGGTCAAGGCGTCGCCAGCAAGAACGTCTATTATTTGCCCTTGGCCAAGGGGGAGATTCTCGCCGTCGATGTGGCCACGGGCCAGATCAAGGCCCGCAACCGCGCCCGCCGCGACGGCGTGCCGCTGGGCAACTTGGTCTTCTACGAAGGCGCGGTGATTGCTCAATCGCCGCGGGAAATCGTCGCCTACCCTCAGCTGATCGCTCGGCTCGACGCGGCCATCGAAGCGGTGCGCAACGATCCCGACAACGCCGAGAAACTGACCGACCGCGGCGAGCTGTACCTGGCGGACGGTCAGGTTCGCAACGCCATCGGCGATTTGAAACGGGCCTTGGAGCGCAATCCGCCCCAGCCGCTGGCCAAGCGGGCCAAGAACAGTCTCTACGAGGCGCTGACGCAGCTATTGCAAAGCGACTTCGGCGCCGCCAGCAGCCAGTATCTCGACGAGTACCGCCAGCTGTGCAGCGTTCCCGACGATCCGAAGGAGCACCAGCTGCGGCAAGCCCGTTTCTTCCGGATCGTCGGTCAAGGGCGTGAAGCCCAAGGCGATCTGGTCGAGGCGTTTCGCATGTACCGCGAATTCGGGTCGCTGCCGCTCCATCGCGAGCAGGGCGGGATTGCGTCGCTGGACGATCCGATGCACCGGATTCCTGTTGATGTGTGGTTGCGGGGGCGGGTGGCGGCCATGTTTGCCAAGGCGACCCCGGAGCAACGTGCTCCCCTGGAGAAGACCATCCTTGAAGAATGGCGGGCGGTGGAAGCCAAGAACGATCTCAACGCCATGCGAAGTTTCGTCGGCATGTTCGATGTGCCGTTTCCTGTTGGCCGCGAGGCGCGGCTGCGGCTGGCCGAAACCATTATCGCCAGGGACGCCCGGGGCGATTTCCTGGAAGCCGAACTGTGCCTCCGGCAGTTGCGCAGCCCAGACTTCGCCGGCGATCCCGCCTCCGGCGGCCGGGCCTTGGCGGCGCTGGCGCTGCTCGAGGAAAAGAAGGGGACGGTCGAGTCGATGAAGCAGGCGGCCGCCTACTACCGGGAACTGGCCGCGGCGTTCCCCAACGTCGTCGTCCGTGACGGCAAGACCGGCGCCAAGCTCTTGGATGAATTGGCCACCGACAAGCGTTTTCTGCCGTACCTGGCGGAAACCGGCACGCTCTGGAGCGAGGAAAAGATCGCCGCTCGCGAGCTGCGGGTGGGGCACGTCGCTCCGTTGTTGCAAGGTTTCAGCTTCCAACCTGAAGGCGATCTCACGCCCTTTATGAAACGTCATCGCCTCATTCTCGATCCAACCAATAACGCCAATCCGCAACTCCGCTTTGTGGACCTGACCACCGGCGAGCAACGCTGGAGCGTGTCCTTGGGGGCCGTGCCCATCAACTACCAGTTCTTCCAGTACCTCTATCAGCAGAAAGGGGTCAACAACAATCTCGGCATCTTTGGTGCGATCCCGGGCTACAATCCCAACGCTCGCTTCCGTTTCTATCAGGTCAAGGGCCACTTGATTGTCTTCCAGGTGGGGGCCCAGGTCTATTGCCTCGACGCCAGCGACGGCAAGCTGCTCTGGCAGACCCCGCTGGCCGAGCCGGTCCAGCCGAACAACCCGCAGCAGGTTTACATCAATCAAGTGCTCCCCGACGCCAACGGCCGACTGGAGTTGGTGATGTACAACCAGTTCAACGGTCAGCGCACGCGGGTCCCGATCGGTTCCGTCGGGGCGGTGGAAGCCTCGTATGTGGCGCTGTTGACGCAAAAGGGGTTGGTGGTCCTCGATCCCCTGCGCGGCACGCAGCTTTGGAAGAAGATCGACGTCGCCCCGTCGACGCACGCGTTCGGGGACAGTCAGTATCTGTTCCTCGTCGACGATGCCGAAGGGACGATTGGCGCCGGGCGCGCCTATCGCGCCAACGACGGCACGCCGCTCGATGTGCCTGATTTCGGCGGCATCTACCAAGCGCGGCTTCATCTGATCGGTCGGCAGATCCTCGCAGCGATTCCCGGCAAGGACCAACTCCGCTTGCGGCTCTACGACATCCTCAGCGGCAAGGATGTCTGGTCGCGAACCTTTACCGGCCCCGTGTCGGTCCTCAAAACCGAGGATCCCACCCTCACCGGTGTCATCGATTCGGCCACGGGGAAGGTGATGGTCCTGGAATCCGCGACCGGCAAGGAGTTGCTCTCCAGCAATGTGGTTCAGCATCGCATCACGCTGGACGATTTGAAAAACCTTCAAAGTCCGCTGTTGCTCGCCGATCGTGAGCGCTTCTATGTGATGCTCAACCAGGCGATCGACACCAATAAGGTCGGCGGCGGCGTGCTGCACAACAACTTCAACAACGGCCTGCGCTGTCTGCCGGTCAACGGTTGGGTCGTGGCCTTCCACCGCCGCGACGGCAAGACCCGCTCGGGCACGGAATACAAGGCCGGCGAGCTGGCTTGGCACAGCTCCAAGAAGATCGAGAACCAAATGCTCGTGATGGAGCAATTCGATTTGTTGCCCGTGCTCGTGTTTTCCGTCCGCTACTCGGAAATGCTGGCCGGCGACCTGCAAGGTGGTCGATGGGTCACGCACACCCTCTCGCTTCATAAGGCGCACGGCAAGCTGGTTTACGACTCCGGCAGCCAACCCACCAACGGCGCCGTCAGCGCCCACTTTGATGCCCTTCTCATCGACCTCAAGACGGGAACCTTCAACCTCACCGGATTCAACTCCACGATTCAACATTACATCGACGATGGCCGCAAAGTGCCGTTGCCGTCGGCTTCGACTGCTTCCTTGCAACCGCCGCCGACGGGCAATCTCAACCCGGGCATCCTACCGTTAGACCGGGAGATTCAAGCGGTGCCGGTGGTGCCGATCCAGCGCATACCGATCCGCATCGCCGTGCCGAGGATCAAGATAGAAAAGGAGTGAGGTTAGGCAAACTTCGCCAAGCCGTCGATAATGATGGTGAGAAAGGGTCTTCCCGAACGGAGAATTGGCCATGTCGTGCAAGCGCCCGTGGTTGGTGGTCGCGTCTGTTGCCTTGGTTGCTGTCGCTTCGCCGGCCGTCCGCGCCGACGAGATCCCTGAGAAATATCGGGAGACGGTGCGAAAAGGGCTGAAGTA
>JANWVS010000088.1 GCA_025056835.1 Gemmataceae bacterium
GTTTTGCGCGCAAGGGGGAAGAACAAAGCCCCTACCGGCTGCTGACCCGCCTGCTGCGCGAAGGCCCTCCCCTGGGGATGTTCACGATCGCCTGGTGCGACACCGCCGCGAATCTACAGCGCTATTTCGACCGGCAGACGCTCCGCGAATTCGAGATGCGCATCCTCTTCCAAATGAGCGCCAACGATTCGAGCACCCTCATGGACGCCCCGACGGCGATGAAGCTCGGCCCCAATCGCGCGATTTACTACACGGAAGACCAAGGTAAGATGGAAAAGTTTCGTCCCTATGCCCTGCCGCCGCTGTCATGGCTGCGCAGTTTGCGCCGGCCGGTCGCCCACCCGGAAAGCCAACCCGCCGGCGTTGCCCCGTAGCCGAGCCGCCCCGGCACACGGTCCCGGTCAAGCGTGCCCGGCAGCAGCCGGAGTGCGTTGCAGTTCCGCCAACACGCTTTCCACGTCGGCCGCGGCGACATCGTCGAACAAGGCGACTTCCCCCAAGCGTCGCGGCAAGATAAAGCGCATTTTGCCGGCGAGGGCTTTCTTGTCGGAGCGCATGGCGGCCAGCAAAACGGCCCGGTCCCACGGCTCAGGGGCGGTCGGCAGGCCCAGCCGGCTGAGCAGCGCTCGTTGCCGTTCGGTCAGCTGAGATGGTATCAAGCCCCGGCGTTCGGCCAGCCGACTGGCACAGACCATGCCCGCCGCCACGGCTTCCCCGTGCAGCCACCGCCCATAGCCGGCCGCGGTTTCAAACGCATGAGCGAACGTGTGGCCGTAGTTCAGCACCGCGCGCAGGCCGGTCTCGTCGCGCTCGTCGCGAGCCACAATGTCGGCCTTCAAGCGGCAGCAGCGCACCACGATGTGCTCCAGCAGTTCCGGGTCGCGCCGCAAGATCCGCTCCGCGTTGCTTTCCAGCCAGGCAAAGAAATCGGCGTCAAGGCTCACGCCATACTTGACAACCTCGGCCAGGCCGCTGCGATATTCCCGGTCCGGCAGGGTGCGGAGCGTGTGCAGGTCGATCCAGACCCCGCGCGGTTGATGGAAGCAGCCGATAAGGTTCTTGGCCCGCGGATGGTTGACGGCCACCTTGCCGCCGACTGAACTATCGACCATCGCCAGCAAGGTCGTCGGCACCATCAGCAAGTCCAGACCGCGAGCGTAGGTGGCAGCGACAAATCCAGCCAGGTCGCCGATGACCCCGCCGCCGACGGCCACAACCAGCGTTCGACGGTCCGCGGGCAGATCGAGCAAGGCATCGTACAGTTCCGCGGCAACCGCCAACGATTTTTGCTCCTCCCCCGGAGGGCGGACCGCCAAGCCGGTGCGCAAGCCTTGCTGCCGGAGAAGCTCGCCAACTTGCTCCGCGTGAGGGCGGACGACCCGGTCGGTCACCACCAAGGCCGACGTCGCCGAACAGCAACGGCGGATAAAGTCAGCGAGGGCGGCATCGGTGCCGGAGGTCACGACAATGTCGTAACCGCGCGGCCCCAAGTCGACATGAAGCGTGGTCATGGCATCCCCAGCCGTCCAACCGCCGAAACCACGGACAGCTGACGACCCGGTGTCATGCTACGCGGCGGCGGCGACGCGATCAAGGCGTCCAATGCCCCGCCGGCGCCAGCCCCTTGATTTGCCGTTCGAAACCGACGTTGGCTTCGGCTTCTTGCAGAAGCGGCCGCACCGACTCGAACGATTGCGCCGGGTAACCCGCCTTGGCCAGATACTGCCGCGCCAGTTCCTCCGGCCGCGGTTTGGGCAACGCACGCCCACTGCGCGGTCGGTCTTTCTCGTAGCGGGCCAATTCGAATTGATGACTTAAGTCGGCGTCGCCGCGTTGACCGACGTTGCCCAACGGCACATCCATTGGCGGCAGCTTGTCGGGCCGGCGCATCGCCGGGGTGGCCGCACTCTCCCGTTCCACCACCATGCGGCCCAAGGCAAAAGCCAGAACGGCAGCCAACTCGGCGTCATCGCGACACCGCGCCACCAGCCCTTCGGTGACGTAAACCATGCTGGTGTCGACGTGAAACAACTCCGCTTGCGGTGCCTTGCCGATGGTGGCAAAAAGCACGGAACCCAGGCCGAGCTGGGGGTTGGCCGCCAGCAGCTTCCGACCGATCGCGTCAACCCGCGTCGCCACCGCCTCGTCGGCCAGCGGAACGTTCGCCTTGGTCGTTTTTCCCAGCGCCGGCAGTCCGAACGGATTGGCCGAGACGGTCGCTGTCTTGGGAGTTTCCGTGGTGAACACCGATTCACAACCGGCCAGAGCCACGGCGAAGACGAACAAACAGAGACGCAGCGTCATGCAACGAGTCCCCGGGTCCCCCGCCAAGGGGAAGAGCGGATCTCGGACCACGCGCTCATAGCCAATCCGCGCCGTGATGTCCAGGCGAATTCACCCGCAGGGCTGTTCGATGGTGTCATAAGTCCTTTCGCGGCGGTTGGAAACCGATTCGGCTCGTTCGAACAACAACAGCTTGCCCGCAATCGAACAGCCTTGGCCGATGCCGCCGGCCGTGTTTGGTGCCGTAACTTGCCGTTTCCAAGGCACTGCCCGGGGCGCTGGTTGCGTTTCAACTGCGAGGGCAAGACTGAGAAGGCAACCGCTCCGCCTGCCTTTCAAACGAGATCGAGGCGGCGCTTGGTCGTCTTGGCTCGATTGCACTCGGCGCACAGGCCGCGGATCAAGAAGCTGTGCCCCTGCATTTGGAATTGATGGTCCAGACAGACATTGCGGAGCAGGTTTTCCATGTCCGGATGTTGAAATTCGATCATCTTGTGGCACTGCACGCACACGAGATGATCGTGCTGCGGGTAGCCATAATCATGTTCGTAGTATTTGCGCGTGCCGAGTTCGAGAGGCCGCAGCAAACCGGCGGCGACCAGTTGCTTGAGCGTTCGGTAGATCGTCGGCCGGCTGACCTGGTAGCCGTCGGCGCGCATCTCGTCGAAAAGCTGGTCCGCATCGAAGTGATTGTGTTTGGTGAAGATGTAGCGGACCATGTCGCGTCGTTGGCCTGTGAAGCGCTGGGGTTTCGGCCGGCTGGCGAGGTACTCGCGGAACTTTTCCTCGGGAGACTGCGACACTGCCACCGTCGGGAGCACTGACATTCTCCACTCACTCTACCGCTGGGGCGACCATGAAAGACGGTGGTATTTTAGCAAGAAGCTAGTCTCTTTGCAAACGCTCCAACAGCCGGTCCAGGGCCGCTTCCCAGCGCTGCGGCGTGTCGTAACTGCCGGCGGCGATTTCCCGGCGGATCCGTTCCACTAAGTCGCGACGAATCATAGGCTCCTTCTCCTCGCGCTCGAACCGGCCGGCGGACTTCGGGCGGGGCTCGGGGCTTGCAACCTCTGCCAAGGGACCGCCGCGGCCATGCCACCACACCGAGCTGCCCCGCAGGGGCCCGCCCATGCCATTGGGACCTTGTTGCTGCATTACCGGTGTCTCCCCCGTCGGCCCGGCTCAGGGGCTTGAGCGAGCAGCGCCGACAGGTTCATCATAGGCCCACCAGACGGCACAGATCAATCCGGCAGGCCGTGGGATTTGCTGTTCCTTGCCGAACATCGCACGTTTTCTGCCGACGACTCGCCCCGCTCCGCGACGCAAGGTCGTCCGCATTTGCCATGGTTGTTATCGTCGACCGTTCGCGGCCGCTTGCACGGAATCGCGCACGACTGGGACCTTCGCGCCAACAGCGATGCGCTCCGCACGGACCGCACTAGACCTGCGTGCTTCACCACGCAGACGGACTGCGCCAGCAAAACACATCGCATGAATCGACCGGAGCCTGGGTGCTCGCTGCGACGTGCCCGGTGCGCTTTTTCCCTCAACCAACTGCGGGCATAACCGTCGTCCGCCGCTTGACCAGCCGCAGCAAGTTGCCGCGCGGACCGCGCGGCTGGCAGCTGACGTTGTCCATCAGCGCCCGCATCAGGTAGACCCCCCGACCGCCAATCCGCAAATCCCCCGGCGGCAGCGGAGGTACACTGGCCAAGTCGAACGGCTCGCCCTCATCGAGAAAGGTCAGCTCGATGTCCTCCGCGGCAATGCGCACGTGCAACGTAAATTCCGCCCCAGGCCGGTCGCGATGGGCATGCCGCACGATATTCGTCACCGCCTCGCCCGTGGCCAAGACCAAGGCATGGCGTAGCGATTGCTCCAGCTTCCATGCCAGGCAAACGCTTTCCACGAAGCCGCGCGCCACGGACAGCATGCGGAGGTCGCTCGGCAGGGTCAACGTGAACGTCGAACCATCCATAACGGAACCGCCATCTTTGGGGAAACGCATCCGTGCCTTGCCCAAAGCAAAGCTCCGTACCGGCGTTCATCATAACGGACCGTGCGCCGACGACACAATGGCAACCGCTTGCGACCGGGGACCCGCTACTTTCGGAAGATCAAGGCGTCGGCGGCGTCCAGGTCGAGGGTGCAGACCGCGGCGCCGTCGGTCGTCATCTGCACCGGTCCGCCGCTGGCCAGCGCGACGTTCCTCCCCGTCGGAATGTGGATCGCCACCTTCAGCCCCTTGATCGGTTGATGCGTCCAATTGATCAGCGGAATCACCACACCCTGTTTCGCCTCCAGCACGGTCGATTCAACCAGCGGCATCGAACAAGTAACCGGACGCTCCGCGGGCACACACGAGGCAAAAAAGGCGCGGGCCGCCGGATCGAACTCGGTCGGCAGCCAGTGCGTCATGCTGTCGTCGGTGGCGCCGCGGTCCATGGGCCGCTTGGGATAGGCCGGCTTGAGGTAGGTCAGCCCCGGGAGAAAGGCCAGATAGGTCGCCGTGCCCTTGCCGACGGCGGCTTCGGTGTGGGCCGGCACGCCGTCGTCGAAAACCGACAACACCTTGGCCGGGCTGCTGACCACCGCCAGGCTGCGCACGCCGAAGACCGGCGTCTTCGCGATCTGGCCATCGAGCTTCCAGTGGACATAGGCCAACGGCTGAGCGAACGGTAGGTCTTGCCGCTCGAAGCGGATCGTTTCGGCAGCCCGTTGCAGTTCCTTCTGGTCGACGCCCAGCAGCTTGCGCAGCGTCGTGTTGGGTTGATTGGCCTCATCGAACATGCCGGCGCCCGCCGTGGCGATCAACCGGCCTCCCGCCGCCACCCACGCGGCAATCTGCTTCGATCCGGCCTGACTGACGTGGGCATCACAAAGGAAAAGGACCTTGTAACTCGCTAAATCATCGCCTTCGACCACGAAGTCGAGCGGCGTTTGCGTTTGTCGAATCGCCAGGTACAGCGCACGCTTGGCGGCGTCGAAAGGGGCCTGATGATCGTTCCACACATCGGCCGCTTCGCTGAACCACAGGGCCGTCTGCGCCGGACGAACCTGGCCCTCCTGGACGATGTCCTCGAATGTGCCTAGTTCGTGGATGCCGCGACGCACCTCCTGATACATGGCCGGCGAATTAACGTGATTTTCGGTATAGGCGGCGACGACCGGGCGAAACTCGAACAGGTTGATGACGCGGGCGCCGTGGCCCAAGGTGCTGTAGAACAAGCGCCGCCACATCTTCGGGGTGTTGTTGGGCGCGTGAGGCATCACGTAGTAGTGGATTTTCGCTTCGGGACGATGGCGCACGGCGGCGCGGAACATGTCGACCATGATGCCGTTGATTTGCGAACTGGCGACCGGTACCTGCCAGATGTAGTCCTCGCCCCAGGGCATGGTCATGCCGTCTTCGCGGAATAGCGAGATCCAATGGTGCGTATCGCCCAGGTACATGTGTTGATGATGGGGCGAGAAGTTGGCGCCGATCCCGGCGTTGGGGAGATACTTCCGCAGGATGTCGGTCCGCTCTTTCAGTTGACCGATGCCGACGCGATAGGCGTAGATCTTCGACCAATAGTACAGTCGCGGTTTGGCCTTGGCCGCGGCCTCCGTCGGGCTGTACATGATTTGCTCCCAGTTGGCGGCGCCGGGATCGACGTCGTCGGGCTGGAGCTTCCGGCTTTGCAGCCAGGCCCGGAACCCTTGGTGGTCTTTGGCCGGCGGTCCGCCCAAGCCGATCTCGTCGCCGAGGCTGACGACCGCGATTTTCGCCGCGCGCTCGCCGAGGTTCTTGCAATACTCCTCCAGCTTGTTCGTCGGCACGTCGCGGACGTCGATGTAACCGCGAATCAGCCCATTGCCGCCGATGTCGTCGGTCGAATCGCGCCCTAGGGCCGTGGCGCCGATGAGCCGGAGGAATTCGTTCAAGGCCGCGGTGTACTTGGCATCGCCCGGCTTAGCGGCGAAGGTGTAGCCGTAGATCAACGTCCGCTTGGGCGGCACTCCGTGGACCGGCCTTTGGCGGAGATAGTCCACCAGTTCGTACAACGCCTCATCGGCCAGGCGAATGCGGCGCGAGTAGCGGGTATCGCCGTCGTAGGCGAGCACGACGGAGCCGCGGAGGTCGGTGAAGCGCCGCAGCGGCGCGAGCTTGCCGTTGGCCTGCCGCAGCTGGAAATCCAGATCGTAGCGCGGCGCCGTGCCCTGGGCCGTTATGATCCATTGACCATCGCTGAGCGTGTCGAGCAGATGTCCGACGTCGACGTAGTCGGTGCTTTCGCCGGGCTTGGCCGTCAGCGTGACCGGTTTCCAGTAGCGCAGGTGGACCCAGTACGGCGAGTGCTCGGTGCCGTTGGGAAAAAGGACCTTGAGGTCGGACTCGCCGCGGTTGGTCAGCTTGACGTAAACGTCGCCCGCTTGGGTGAGCATGCCGTCGAGGGGCAGGTAGTTTTCCTTGTCGATGCGCATTTGCACCTGGGCCGCGTCGCTGGTGAGCATGACCAGGTCGACGTTGCGTTTCGCCGCCGGTTCGGGTTGTTTGCCGGCCAAAAGTTTCAGCGTCACCAGTCCGGCGTCGAGCTGCACGAACGCGTCGTGCCCCTCCCAAACCAGGTTTTCCCCGGCCCCCCAGTCCCAGGCAACTTCCTTCTTGAGCTTCTGACCAAAGGCCCAGATGCGAAGGTTGTCGCGGGCGCCATACAGGCGATCCAGCTTCGTGACACCGCCCTGCTGGACGACGACACGAAACTGGGTCTCAAAGCGATAGGCCGCTTCGTAGCGCACCAGCACGAGATACTTGCCCGCGGCCGGCACCTGGGCCGTGAGCGTCGCCTCCGTGGTCTCGCATTGCTCGGGCGCGCCCAGGTAGGCCTTGCGGCTCAGAAAGCAGTTGGCGAATGTCGCCGCGTAATAATTCGTCCCGAACGGCTTCGCCTGCCATCCCGGCGTGGTGACCTGAAATTCTTCGGCCTCGCAGAATACGGTCGTGGCCGAGCTGGCGATGACTGGCTCCTTTGCCGCCCGATACGCCTGGGCCGCCTTGCTGTGATCGAACTCCTGAGCCGATCCGAAACCTGTAATGCACCACCAAATTGCCG
>JANWVS010000089.1 GCA_025056835.1 Gemmataceae bacterium
CAAGTGCGCCGGCATCGTCGGCGAGACGATGAAGCGCTATCACCCGCACGGCGACGGCGCCATCTACCCCACCTTGGTGCGTCTCGCCCAAGACTGGAACCTCCGCTATCGCCTGGTCCATCCTCAAGGCAACTTCGGTTCGATTGCCGGCTTGCCGGCGGCGCACATGCGCTACACCGAGGCCAAACTGACCCCCATCGCCGCCGCGATGCTGGAGGACTTGGACAAGGATACCGTCGATTACATCGACAACTACGATGGCAAGTACCGCGAGCCGTTGGTCTTGCCGGGCAAGTTCCCCAATCTGCTGGTCAACGGGTCCGACGGCATCGCCGTCGGCATGGCCACCGAGATTCCGCCGCACAATCTCGCTGAAGTTTGCGACGGCATCATTCGGCTCATCGACAAGCCGGATGTCTCCATTGACGAATTGATGGAGCTGATCCCCGGCCCCGACTTCCCCACTGGCGGCGTCATCTGCGGCAAGCAGGGCATCCTGGACGGCTATCGCACCGGCCGCGGCAAAGTCGTGCTCCGCGCTCGCGCCCGCATCGACGAGGACAAGAATCAGATCATCATTTACGAGGTCCCCTATCAGCAAACGCGCAATCGCCTCCACGAAGCCATCGGCGAACTGGTCAAAGAGGAGCGGATCAAGGGAGTTGCCGACGTCAAAGATGAATCGAGCGCCCGCCAAGGGGAGCCGGTGCGCCTCGTCGTTTACCTGAAGCGCGATGCCAACCCCCAGCTCGTGCTCAATCAGCTTTACGAATATTCGCCTCTGCAACGCACCGTCAGCATCATACTCCTGGCCTTGGTCGATGGACGGCCCAAGACGCTGACGCTGAAGCAGATGCTCGAAGAGTTCGTGCGGCATCGCCGCCAGGTGATTCGGCGACGCACCGAGTTTCTCTTGCGGGAGGCCAAGCGCCGCAGCCATATCCTCGAAGGCCAACTGATCGCCATTGCCTCCCTCGACGAGGTCATTCGCATTTGTCGCACCTCCCCCAGCCGGGCGGAAGCCAAGAGCCAGTTGATCGCGATGGAAGTCTCGGCGGCACTGATGGAACGAGCCTTGGGGGCCGAAGCCTTCGCCGAGCTTCAGCGCGAGTTGGGGCAACACCCCAGCTATTTCATGACCGAGGCCCAGGCCGAAGCGGTCGTGCGTTTACAGTTAGGCCAGTTGGCCGCCTTGGAACGCGACGAAATCCTCAAGGAATTCAAAAAGCTCCGGGACGAGATCCGCGGCTACAACGAGCTGCTGGCCAGCGAACGCAACATCCTGGCGGTCATCCGCGCCGAAATGATGGAGTTGCGCGACCACTATGCCGACGAACGCCGCACGCAGATCATCGAACAGGAACTCAAGAACGTCCGGCTCGAAGACCTCATCGCCGACGAACTTCATGCGGTGACGATCAGCCATCGCGGCTACATCAAGCGGCTGCCGCTGAGTACATATCGCAGCCAACATCGCGGCGGCAAGGGAATCTCCGGCGGCGAAACCCGCGAAGACGATTTCATCGAGCACTTTTACGTTTGCTCCACGCACGCCTACCTGCTCTGCTTCACGACCCGCGGCCGGGTCTATTGGCTCAAGGTCTACGAAATCCCGCAGATGAGCCGTACCAGCGCCGGCCGCGCCATCCCCAACATTATCGCCCTCAAAGAAGACGAGAAAATCTCCAGCGTTGTGCCGGTGCGCCGCTTCAGCGAGGATACGTACCTCCTCATGGCCACGCGCCGCGGCCTCGTCAAAAAGACCGCCCTCAAGGAATACAGTCGCCCCAAGGCCGGCGGCATCATCGGCATTGCCCTGGAGGAAGGCGACTACCTCATCGGTGTCGAACAGGTCAAGCCCGGCGACGAAGTCGTCTTGGCGACGAAAAACGGCATGGCCATCCGCTTCGGCGAGTCCGACGTCCGGGCCATGGGACGCAATACCTACGGCGTCAAAGGAATCACTCTCACCGAAGGCGACGAGGTCGTCGGCATGTGGTGGCCGATCCGGAAGGCTCTCTCTTGACAGTATGCCGCAACGGCTACGGCAAACGCACGCCGTTCGGCCCCAACACCGCCGGCGAGGTGGAGGAGGGAGAGCACGATCCGCTCGATGCGGCCGGCCCCGCTCCCGACGACACCCCCGGCGCCGACGTTGCCTCTGGCCCCGACACTGCCCCCGGCCCCGATGGCTCCCCTGCCGAAGGCGAAGCACACGAAGCCGCCGAGGAACGGTCCTCGATGCGCTACCGCAAGCAGCGTCGTGGCGGCAAGGGGTTGCGCGACATCCGCACCTCGGAACGCAATGGCCCCGTCGTCGGCATCGCTTCCGTCCGCGACGGCGACGATATCGTGCTCATCACCAGCCACGGCATGGTCCATCGCACGCACGTCAGCGAAATCCGTCCCATCGGGCGAAACACGCAAGGCGTGCGCCTCATGAATCTCAATGAAGGCGATACCATTGCTTCCCTGGCGAAGGTAGCCAAGGACGACGGCGACGATTCCAAGACGGCGGAGACCGCTCCGGCCGCGACCGGCGGCGACGCGACAACCCCTTCTTCGTCATGACCACGAACCCCCTACGCCGCTTGCCTTCCGTCCATGTCGTACTCGAGCATCCCGCCGTTCGCGCCTTGGCGGAGCGCTATTCCCGAGCAGCCCTCGTGGCGGCCGTGCGGGTCGAGCTGGGCGCCCGGCGGCGCCTGCTGCTCCAAGCCGGCGAACCGGCGAGCGTCGACCTCGCGGACGTGGCGCTTGCCGTGCAACGCCGTGTGGAGGCGGACGCGCAACCGCGCCTGGGTCGTGTCATCAACGCGACGGGGATCCTCCTTCACACCAATCTCGGCCGCGCCCCGATGGCCGCGGTCGCAGCCCAAGCGGCCCACGAGGCCGCCGCCGGCTACGTCAACCTGGAATTGGACCTGGACTCCGGCAAACGGGCGTCGCGCCAGGATGTCGTGCGCGACCTGCTTAGCCGGCTGACGGGAGCCGAGTCGGCCACGGTAGTCAACAACAATGCCGCCGCCACGCTCCTTACCCTGCGCGTCGTCGGCCGCGGTCGGGAGGTCGTCGTTTCGCGCGGGCAGCTCATCGAGATCGGCGGCAGCTTCCGCTTGCCGGAAATCATGTCTCTGTCGGGGGCGATTCTCCGCGAAGTCGGCACGACGAACATCACTCGACTCGCCGATTACGAAGCGGCCCTCGGTCCCGCCACGGCTGCGCTGCTCCGCGTGCATCCCAGCAACTATCGGCTGGTCGGCTTCACCGAGACGCCGTCGCTGACGGAGCTGAGCGTCCTGGCTCGCAAGCACCATCTGCCGCTCATCGACGACATCGGCTCCGGCGCCCTGGTCGATTGTCAGCGCTTCGGTCTCAGCGGCGAGCCGTTGGCCCGGGACAGTGTCGCGGCGGGTGCCGATCTGGTGCTTTTCAGCGGCGATAAGCTTTTAGGGGGGCCGCAGGCCGGCATCATTGTCGGCGCGAAGGCGTGGATCGAGCGGATCGAGAAAGATCCGCTGATGCGGGCGGTGCGCATCGACAAGATGACCTTGGCGGCTTTGGAAGCAACGCTGCGGCTGTATCTCAATGAAGATACCGTCGTGCGCGAGGTGCCTGTGCTTCGCCTGTTGGCCACGCCGCTGGCGGATTTGGAGGCCCGGGCGCATATCTTGGCCGGGCGGCTGTCGGCCCTGCCGTCCATCGCCGAGGCCGCGGCGCGGCGCGACGAGGCCTACGCGGGGGGCGGTTCGCTTCCCGCTCAAGCTCTGCCGACCTGGGTCGTTGCCGTCAAAGCTCGCCTCTGGGATGACGTCGATTTCGCTCGCCGTTTGCGCCTGGGCACGCCGGCAGTGATGCCGCGGTTGGGCGACGGGGCCGTCCTTCTCGACTTACGCGCCGTTTTTCCGGAGCAGATCGAGGCCTTGGTCGACGCCGTCGCGACCGCCGCCCAGGCCGACGACGATCCAACTGGATAAGGCCGATCCCACCGGATAGACTGGGTCGCGGTGCCGACGCCAAACTTCACTTACTGCGCTGCACGATCCAATCAGAAATCAGCGCCAGGGCGGACGGAGCGAAAGTCTCCTCGATGCGAGCATATTCGGCCACGGACCCTGTCTTCGCGGTTTGGAAGAGATGATTCAAGTTGGGCAACTCTTGCAGCGTCACGTCCTTGTTGCCTCCTTGGGCCAGGGCCTGGCGAATCGCCGCAAGGTTTTCCTTCGGCGGTACTTGGACATCTTTTTCCCCGATCAGCGCCAGCACCGGCACGCGCAGCTTGGCCAGCGTCGGCCGCGGATCGTAAGTCAGGAAGAAGCGAAACCAGGGTGTCGTGATGGTCTGCAATTGGGCCTCCAGCGACTTCTCTTGGGCCTTGTATACCGCCTGCTCGACGACCGAAAGCTTTTTTACGAAGTCATCGAGGCGCTGGCGGATCAGCTTCTTGGCCTTGTCGTTGTCTTTCTCTTCCTTGAGCGCTTGGAACATCAACTCCTGCACGAGACGTTGACGTCTCATGACTTCGGCGCCGGCGCCGTTCGCCTTCAGCAACGCCTGTCCTTGGAGATACAGAAGTTCCTCCCCGGGCAAGCCGGTGCCTGCGAGCAAAACGACAAAGGCCACGTCGTCGGACTTGGCGGCGACGTACGGCGCCAAGATGCCGCCCTCGCTATGCCCGATCAGACCGAGCTTGCGGGCGTTGATCTCCTTCCGACCTTTCAGGAATTGCAGACAGGCAAGCACGTCTTGGGCGCAATCTTCCAGCGTCGCCGTCAGGACATTGCCGGTCGAGCCGCCGACGCCGCGGTCGTCCAACCGCAGTACGGCGATGCCGTGTCGGGTCAAATGATCGGCGAGCACGAGGAACGGTTTGTGATTGAAGATCGTTTCATCGCGATCTTGCGGACCGGAACCGGATAGGAGCACCACCGCCGGAAACGGGCCGGGACCGCGCGGCAGCGTCAACGTGCCGGCCAGCTTGATGCCTTGCTGCAAGCTGTCGATCGTCACGTCGATTTCGAGATAGGGATACGGCTTCTTCGGATGTTGCGGGCGGGCGATCTCGGGGACCTTGTCGACGCGCTGCAAGGTCAGCGGCAAGTCGCCGGCTTGCTTCCAGCGGCCGACGAGAGCCGCACCGTCCTTCTCGAGCGTTCCTTCAAACTCCGCTTTAATGGTTTTCAGTTCGAGCCGGACCTTGCCGTCCTTGAACTCAATCGCCGAAAGCGGAATGTCCTTGGCCCCTTGGTCGAGACTGTCCATCGTGCCCGACCAGCCGTCGCCGCTTTTGACGATGCGGAACGCCAAACGCAACTCCACGACCCCGGTCTTGAGCGTCCCGAACCACAGCCCAGCGATGTCCTTGACAGCCGGCTGGTCCAGGGGGGTGGCCGCGGCAGGCACCACCAGGAACCACGCCGCCAACGCCCGCGCTTGCCGATGCCGCGAGATCATCATGTGCCTCCTACGCAGGCCGCCAGGTTCCACGCCGCCGTGGAGCCAAGGCTGAACGAATGAGTCTAAGTCCATGATAGGAAACCTAAGGCGTCTCGTGATGCGCCGGCAGCAGCGGTTCGACGGTCCGTGCCCGGCCGCTTCGGTGAACGACTTCGTCGGCGTAGGGCATGCGGCGCGATTCCGGGTCGGGATGCGGCGCGGCGGTCGCACTTGCCGATTCCAACCTCCGGCCGGCGGGAACTTGCCACGACGTTTCCGACACCGGTTCCGTATCGTCCGACTCCGGCTGGGTGACAATTATCTCGTCGACTTCGATGGTTCTCCGCGCAGCCGTCTTGGCGTCAGGCTCGCCGGTTGGCTCCATCGGGGGAGGAATTGGTTCGGGACCGACATCGTTGGGGCTGACCAAGACCACATCGGCCGCGGCGTCCACGACTTGCGGTGGGTGAGAGCGGTGCCGCCACCACCATGCCGCCGCTGTGGCGACCATCGCCAAACCCACGATCCCAGCACAATACCACTTGGACAGGTTGGACATGCTGACGCTCCTTGTCGACTGCGGAGAACCCCGACAAAAACGCGGGTCAACGATCGTGCCCGGTTTATAGCGGTGCGTCGGCGCACGGCAAAGAGCAACCGTCGCGGCGCCCTCCGCAGGGATGCGCTCAGGCGCTGTGCGCTGGGGCTATAAGTCCATCTGCGTCGGTCGCCGACTGGCTCGGCTCGTCCGAAAAATAACGACTTGCGCCACAATCGAATGGCCCTGGGGCAGCGCCGAAGAAATCCAACCTTAGGATTGCGAAGCGACGGCGTAGAATGTATAAGAGGATAAAGCAGCGCAAGTCGGCCCAACCGGGCCGACGTGAAGGTAAAAGCCGGCACGTCATGGGGCGTGTCGCGGGCAGTGCGCCACCCGACGGACAGGGTAGTCCGCCCATGGCGAAAGGAGGTCCTTTGGATACGATCGCGGCCGCATCCGAGCTTCAGTTTCTCCCCTCGTCTGCCGAAATCCGCGCCGTCCTGGCGGCCCAAGTCGCCGAGGACCACAAAGGCAAAGACATCTTAGTCTTAGACCTGCGCGGCCTGTCGCCGTTATTCGACTTTTTCGTCATCGTGACCGGTACCAGCCGTCGGCACTTGCACACCTTGGCCGAAGAAATCGACGCGGCCCTTGTCGCCCAAGGCGATAAGCGCTTGTCGATCCAGGGGTACGAGGCCAGCCGATGGATCGTGCAAGACTACGGCGACGTGCTGGTCCACGTTTTCGATCCGGACTCGCGTGACTACTATGCGCTCGAGGATCTCTGGGCCGACGCTCGTCGCGTCGATTGGCAGCGCGGCTAGGCCGCAGCGCTTCCCGAGCGAGCCTGTAGCGCCGAGCATCATCCGGCGGCGGCTACCGAGGTGAGATGGATGCATTTGCTGTCGCAGATTCAACAGCGCCTGCGGGCCGCATTGGAAGGCCTGACTGCCGATCCGGAACCTTACGCCGCCCTCGTCAAACCGACGCAGGACGCGCGGCACGGCGACTACCAGGCGAATTGCGCCATGCCGTTGGCCAAGGTCGTGGGACGGGCACCGCGCGACGTGGCTGCCGCCATCGTCGACCGGCTGGACCTTGGCGAATGCTTGGAACCCCCGGCGATCGCCGGCCCCGGCTTCATCAACCTCCGCCTCCGAACGCCTTGGCTGGCGCGGCAATTACAGGCGATGGCCGCCGACGACCGTTGCGGGGTCGCTGCCGCCGTCCGCCCGAAAACCTATGTGATCGACTACAGTTCTCCCAACGTCGCCAAGCCGCTGCACGTCGGCCATTTACGAAGCACGATCATCGGCGATGCCCTGACGCGGCTCCTGCGGTTTCTGGGGCACACCGTCAT
>JANWVS010000008.1 GCA_025056835.1 Gemmataceae bacterium
TAACCAAGAAAGCCTAAGTCTTCGTCGGCGCCGCCGATGGCGATTACCGTGCGTCGTGGGGCGGCCATGCAAGCGCCATAGTTGCTGGCATGGATCCGGTCCGCACCGGGCAACAGGCCGGCGGTCGTGTGGCCACGCCAGTTGCGGACGCCACGGCCCAGAATCGTGGCCAAATCCGGATAGCGGAAGGGATACAGGTCGCGGCGCACGTTGCGCACCTGGTCGACGTGGACTACCGCCGGAGCGGATGTTTCGAGTTGGGCAAGAATTTTCGCCAGACAGGCCGGCGTGAAGATCGCGTCGGAATCGCAGATGACAACGTGCTCGCCTTGGGCCAACAGCAATCCCAGGTTGTACAGGCGATGCTTGTGGTAGATGCACTCATCGGGATAGCCCGCCACCAGCCACCCATCCAACACCGACGGACTTTTGGCCACCGCCTCGACCAGCCCCCGCGGCCGATGACGGTAGAACTCGAGCCACAGCAGCTCGTACTCGTCGCGCGGCAAGGTTTGCCGATTCAGGTAATGTAGACTGTGAAAACTCTCACGTGCCCGCCAGTCGACAAGGACGACGCTCAGCCGACAGCCAGCCTTAGGACGATGCAGCAGCAGTTCGGGGCGCGGGACCATCGTCGCTCACTCGACCTTTCTTACCTCAGCGCCAACCGTTCTTCTTTGGACGCCGGTTCGGAAAAATGCGCTGGCGGCCGCATAACTTTCCGGCGTGCCGATGTCGAGAAACGGACCCAAGCTTCGATAAGCGACAACCTTGGTTCGCGACAACCACTTCGGCAGCACATCCCGCTCGAGCGCTAATGGTCGACCGCTCGGCAGCGCAGCCAACAGAGGACGACGAATCACGTAGATACCGGCATTGATCCAACCCGGACCACCCCCCTCGTTCTTCTCGGCAAAACCGACCACCCGGTCGGACGCATCGCAGCGGACGGCGCCGTACCGGCTGACATCGGGCACCGAAGTAATGACCATCGTCGCGTCGGCACGTCGTCGTTTGTGCCGGCGGACTAAGGCCAACAGGTCAACCGCGCACCACGAATCACCGTTCATGAGCACGATGGTGGCGGCGTCTGTCTTCGCCAGGCCGAGGCGAGCGGCGCCGGCGGTGCCCAGGGGTGTCGATTCGCGCGAGTACCGCAAGGTCAGCAGGCCAAAGCGATCGCCGAAGGCCGCCTCGATGGCCTCAGCCTGATAGCCGGTCAACAACACCGCTTGCCGCAACCCCGTCTCGGCGAGGCGCTCCAACAAGTGGGCCAAATACGGGCGCCCGCCAACCGGCGCCAGCACCTTGGGAACGTCGGGGACGACGGGACGCAGCCGTGTTCCTAGTCCGCCCGCGAGAATGAACACAGCCACATCGGACCAGCAATTCCGGCGCGGCGCTCGCGCGCGATCCAAGCTCCAGGTAAGTTCCATGGTCATGCGTTGCGATACAGGGCGACGCCCTCCATGGCGTAGCCTTTCAGAAGTTCCTTGATTCCCTCGTCAAGCGATCGTTGTGCGACGAATCCAGCCTGGCGCAGCCGTTCGTTGGAGACGATGTAATTGCGCTGGTCGGGGTCGCGGCCGATCGGCGCGAAGTGAATGTAGAATCCCGGCACGTATTCGCGCACTTTCAAAGCGAGTTCTTCCTTCGATAAGTTGGCGGAGTCGAGACCGACGTTGAACGCCCGACCGGCCATGACTTCCGCCCGCCGCAGGCAGTGCAACACACAGTCGGCGACGTCGCGCACATGAATGAAGTTTCGCTTGAAGTCCTTTTCGAAAATCACGAGGTAACGATCCTTGAACGCGGCGTAGACGAAGTGATTGACGAGCAAATCGAGCCGCATCCGCGGCGACATGCCGAAGACCGTCGCTAAGCGCAGGGCGATGGTGTTGGGTGCGTCGAGTACGGCCTGTTCCGCCTCAACTTTGGTGCGTCCGTAGAGCGAGATCGGCCGCAAAGGGCTTTCTTCCGTGCAAAGCTGAGTCCCGGGGGTGGTGCCGTAGCCGCTGTTGGTGTTGGGAAAGATGACGAGCTGCCGTGGGCTGCGGAGCTTCAGCAGCAGGCGCACGGCGTCACGATTGACGCTCGTGGCCAGCAACGGATCGCGGTCGCACGCCGCCGCACCGACGATGGCCGCCAAGTGCACGACGGCATCGCGATCGCGCAGCGACTTCTTGACAAACGCCTCGTCGCGGACGTCGCCTTGAGCGAAGTTGAAGCGGGGATGAGCGCAAAGATGGAACAGCCCTTGCTGTCCGCGGCCGTACATCAAGTTGTCAACGGCCAGCACATCGTGGCCTGCATCGAGCAGATGTTCGCACAGGATGCTGCCGAGATAGCCAAGCCCACCGGTGACGAGCACCCGCATAACACACCTTCCTTGGTAAAGCAGGCTTCCCTTCCTGGAGACGTCACCCAGAGTTTCCCTGAAAAGGGGACCCGGTGTCAATGGAACTTGGATTGACTATCTTGCGCGGGATCGGCAACAATGTCCGACCATGCCGAGTCGAGAGTCGATTTCCCTGATTGTGCCGACGCGGGGGCGGCCCGCCGGTCTGCGGCGGCTCGTCCACAGCCTCGCACAAACGGCCGCGCGGCCGGAGACGCTGGAAGTCGTCGCCGTGATCGACGCCGATGATGGCGCCAGCCGCGCCGTCCGCGAACCGGGCTTGCGGTTGCGCCAGGTCGTCGTACCTCCGGGCCAACCGATGGGTGCGCTTAACCAGGCCGGCTACCAGGCCGCCGTGGGCCGTTACCTCATGTTGCTGAACGACGACGTTGTGGCTCGCACCCCCGCGTGGGACGATACCGTTCGCGGTTGCTTCGCTGCCTTTCCCGACGAACTGATCCTGGTCCACGTCAACGACCTGGTCATGCAACGCCACTTGTGTTGCTTCCCCATCGTTTCCCGGCGGTTTTGCGAACTGGCCGGCGGCATTTGTCCGCGCGACTACCTGCGCTACCGGATCGACGATCACATCGAAGACATCTTCAACCTGCTGGGCGTTCTCGGAGAGCGGCGCATCATCTACGCTCCCGACGTAGTGTTCGAGCACATGAACCACGTTGAAACGCGGCCCGGTCTGCGGCAGTATTTCGCTCGCCCGGACCTACTCGCGGAAGATGCGGTGCGGTTCGACCAACACCTGCCGCGCCGCAAGGAAATCGCCTTGCTCGTGATGGAAGCGATCGTGTCGCACCGCCGCGCCGTCTCAGCACGGCTGCGCCGCCGTTGGCGTCGTCGCCTGGATCGCGTCACCGACTCCTTTGCCTTGCGGTTGCCGTCGAGGCAGCGCCTTTTGACGGGGCACGGTCTGGTCGATCCCTGGGATTTGGAGCCGACGTTGTGGGAACGAGCGCGCCGTTGTTGGCGCGAGCGCGGGTGGCGCGGGCTGTGGGCCGCGATCAGCCGACGGTTGAAACTGGCACCACGCTGAGACGGCCGTGTCGCCGCGAAGTTAGACAGACTCGCCGACCGTTATCGGCAGGCAAATTCGAGGGGCGAGGTCGGCGCGCCGATTGTCGCCGGGAAACTAAACAGGTCGGCGCGAACGGCCGAGGATAATCTGGGCAAGTTCCTGTTTTGCTTCCAACTCTACCCGTGCAGCATGAAGCCATTGATTGCTCAGGTACTTCTCCAACTGGCTCCACGCCGGAAACAAGTCGCGCGCCGGCGGGCCGTCGCGGCGCGACATGAGCAAGGCTGGGGCCATCTTAAGAGACACGCCCAGGGCCTTGAGCCGGTCCCGCAGGGCGGGATGCGAATCCCACGGCGTCGTTTTGCGCTGGAGCGCCTTGCGGCAGGCATCTTCCCAATCGCTCGCATAAAGTCCCAGCGCTCGGCGCTGTTGTTCGGCAAAAATGCCGTGCAGCGGCTCGCGACGGACGGCGAAGTCCTTGGCAATGTTGTGCAGGCGCAACGACGGAAGACAGGCAAGCGTCTCTAGCAACAGCAGCGTGAACGCCGTCTCTTCCGCTCCCGCCTGGGCTGCCGCCTGGCGATCAGCCGCGAATTCGCGCTGGCGCGAGTCCGCACAATAGACCAAGACAAAAGCGAGATGATACAGGCGAATGAGCCAGATCACCGGGTTGAAATACATGCTTATCCGGCCGCGGCACCATGCCTCGAGCACCGTCATCGACTGAAATCGCCGGGCTGCTCGGCGCGATAGCGTCGTGTCGCCCGTGGTGAAATGCCCCAACTCATGAGCAATGACGCCCGCGAGGGCTTTTTGGCTCAGGATTGAGACGAGCAGTCCGCCGAGCACCAAAATACGCCGGTCGGCGTCGTTGTACACGTGGGCGATTGCGTCGGGCGACAGGCGGATGTCGTGCGGCATGCGCAGCTGTCGGTCGCGCGCGATCCGCGCTACCAGTTGCATGATGGGTTCCAGAAACGCCGGCGGCAAGACCACCTCAAGGCTGCCGCCTTTCGGCGGCTCCATAAACCAGACCGGCACGACAGCGGCCAACTGAACTACTGTCAGCCCCAGCCAGAGGATCAACGGCCAGCTCACCATCCAGCCGGCGGGAGTAGTAAAAGCAAAATTCCCTACCACCGCCAGGACAAACCCCACCCCAGCCAGCAACAGCAACACGAAAGGATAATAACCAACCAACAAGAGGCGGAGCATGTTCGGCCTCAAATAGGTCCGTTTGCTTGACACGACGGTTGGCAGAACAAACCTATTTTCGGCGCGACTCGGGCTAGCCAGTTCAACGACATGCTTGAATCCAAAACCGCCCAGCCAACGGCGCGGCTGCTGCTGGAGGCTGGCGTCTTCCGATCGCGGATGGTTCAGCCGAAGTCTTGGGGTCAGCACGGCGCTGCCGTCCGGCAACCGTGCCATTGACCGTCAAGATGACGCGGCTTGGCTGTCCCCGCCCCGGCGATGGCTCACGCCTTGAGCATCTCGTCGTGCCGCATGCCCGATGGCGGCAGGTCGGCCTTGCGGCAATTGGCCAGGGCAGCCTTGGCGCCGGCGTGTTGTTCGGCGTCGTTGTCTTCCCATTCGATGGAAACGGCCCCGTCGTAACCGACGCGGTTCAGCTCGATAAAAATTTCCTCGACGCTGTTGGCATCGCGGGCGGTGCCGGCGGTGACGAAGTTCCAACCGTTGAGCGGGTGTCCCATGGGCCGATGGCCGCCGAGCAGGCCAGCCCGCGTGTGTTCCCGAATCACCTGAACGCCCTTGATGTGGGCACAATGGATGAAATCTTTGAACTCACGAATGAATTGCACGACCGAGACGCCCTGCCATTCCATGTGAGAGCCGTCGAGGTTGAAGCCGACGACGCCTTCATAGCCCGCTTTGCACATGTAATTGATGTAGTCTGAGGCCGATTCAATATCACCCATGGCCCGTTCGCTGGGATGGCATTCGAGATCGAAGGTGACGCCGTACTTCTTGCACATGTCCCAAACGGGACCGAAACGTTCGACCAGCAATTCGAGACTGACTTGCCGAACGTCGGGGATAGGAAAGCCCTCCAAGGAGGCGGGCAAGGGAGGAAACAAGAAGAAATGGCTCCAACAGTGAGCAGGACTGCCGACGAAGCCGGGCAGGGCGACGCGGCGGTTTTGCAGCTTGCCAAGGTAGTGGGCCAAACGCACACAGGCGATCAAATCTTTTTGCGACTGCTCGTGGATCATTCGGCCCACGTCGTCGGGAACATAGTAGGGGTTGGTGCGCGGCGGCTGGTTGCCTTTGGCCCGCCAGGCTTTGTAAGCGGCCCGGGCCTCGCCGCGGGTGAATTGAAGCGTCTTGGCACTTGGCTCGTCGCCCAGGGCCTGACCTTGCAAATGCGTGGCGACGGTAAAAATTTCCAGGCCGTGATCTTTGGCGAGCTGGACGCGCTCCTTGGCGTACGCTTCGGCGCCGGCGTCGGTCATGCACCGGTCGAGGTCAAGTTCCCAGCTGGCCTCTTCCCAGCCGTCGAAGCCGGCATCGGCCAGAAACTTGACCCACTTGGTCATCTCGACGTTGCCGAATTGCCCGCGTACCAGTCCGATTTGATGATACGAACCTTTGCCGTAGCGATGCGTGTCGGTTTGCTTGAAGCCCATGGTGCGAGGTTCCTCGTGTGAGTGATGTCCCCTGCGGTGAAGCGGTCACGGAAGGTATCGAAGATTTCCTAGAAAAGGAAAGAGAGTTTGACAATCGCGAATAACGAGATCCGACGATTAAGCGGGTTCGCGGAAAGCGGCATGGCGGCTGCGTCGACGTGGAAGGTCCAGCGGCCGCAGGTCGTTAAACGTTCGACGCGCTGCGTTGCTGATGAAGAAGCTTCATGAACTCCCGCATCCAAGCGTGGTTGTCGTGCCAGGTACGCGCCGTAACAATGCTACCGCTGACGACGACCGCCTCATCGACGTAAATCCCGCCGACGACTTCGGCGTCGAAGCGGCACTTGGGCACGGTGGTTACTCGTTTGCCGCGGATCACGTCGGCGGCGGCTAACACTTCAATGCCGTGGCAAACCGCCCCGACCGGCAAGCCGCGCTCGACCATCCAGCGGACGACGTACCGCAGCTGGGCGTCATAGCGAATGTATTCCGGCGCTCGGCCCCCCGTGATGACGAGGCCGTGATACTCTTGCGGCTGAATGTCGCGAAAAGCGATGTCGGCGGCCAGATGATAACCAGGAGATTCCACCGTGATGTCCCACCCTTCGGGCCGTTCGTGCTGGACAAGGTGATAAACGCGCTTCTCGGGTCCGGCGACGACGACTTCATGGCCGTCCTCGCGAATCCGAAACAAGGGATACATCGTGTCGAACAGTTCGGCGGCGTCGCCGATGGCTAGAAGGATTCGCTTGGGCATCGGGGGTCGCTCCAGCCGGCCGCAACGTTCCGCGGAGAGAAATTCCGCTGCGCCGGTGGCCGGATTCGACCATCATTGTACAATAATGTTCCCCTTGAGCGAGCGGGGCAATCATCGTATAAGAACCTTTTTGCGGCGTCCGCGGGCGAGGTGGACCGTGAAAGTACGATCGAGCGTTAAGCGTATTTGCGAAAACTGCAAGATCATTCGTCGGCGCGGCGTAGTGCGCGTCATCTGCAATAATCCGCGCCATAAGCAACGCCAGGGATGAAACCAGGGCGCACGCCCGAGCGGTCCCTGTCGGTGCCGATGGTTGGGGCGGAAACCGGGGATGGAGCTTGAGCGGCCATCGTTGACCATCGTTGCTCAAGAACAAAGTACAGCAAAGAGAGGAATTTTCATGCCGCGTATTCTGGGCGTCGACCTCCCGAACGACAAGCCAACGCACATATCGTTGCGCTATATTTACGGGATTGGGCCGACGACGTCGTTGGAAGTGTGCAAAAAAGCGAAAGTCGACCCGCAGCGGCGCGCCAAGGAACTGACCGAAGAAGAGATCGCACGCTTGGCGACGATTCTCGACCGGGAATACGTCGTTGAAGGCCCGCTGCGCCGCCAGGTACAACAAAACATCGCACGCTTGCGGGACATCGGCTGTTATCGGGGAATTCGCCATCGACGCGGCTTGCCCTGCCGCGGACAGCGCACCCGGACGAACGCCCGGACCCGTAAGGGACCGCGCAAGACGGTTGCCGGGAAGAAGGGCGTGAAAGAAATGCGTTAGGCCGGCACGGATGGTTCCGGCTTCGTGCGTAGGCCGCAGGAACGAAGGGTTGTCGAGGCCAAGGCGGTTCGATTAAGTCATACGTCTTTTTGGGTCGGTCGGAAACAGGCCCGGCTCATGCAAGAAACCACAACGCCCGCCGCCACCTGACGGCCTTGGTCGAGGCGAACTATTGGTTGGAAGACTTGCCGACGTTACCGATAGTTGGTAGATATATTGATTCCGTTCCAGGCCCGACCCACGTGGTTGGGCCGTGTTTCTTGGATGGGGACGATACCGTCGTGGCAAAGAGCAAGAAAAAGAAGGCCCGCCGCAATGTCAGCCGCGGTATTGCGCACGTGAAGTCGACATTCAATAACACCATCGTCACGATCACCGACACCAATGGCGATACCTTGTGTTTCGCCTCGGCGGGGACAGTAGGTTTTAAGGGTTCGCGCAAGAGTACGCCGTTCGCGGCGCAACGGGCTGCGGAAGTAGCGGCGGACAAGGCGCTGAAGTTCGGCCTCAAGGAAATTGAGGTCAAGGTCAAAGGGCCGGGGTCTGGCCGGGAATCAGCCATCACCGCTTTGCAACAGGCGGGTTTGAACATCAAGGCAATCGAAGATGTTACCCCCCTGCCCCACAATGGTTGCCGGCCACCCAAGAAGCGACGCGTGTAAAGGGACAATCGCCCAGTTGGACAAGGACAACAACCACCCATGGCTCGTCATCTCGATGCGGTGTGCCAGATGTGCCGCCGCGAAGGTATCAAGTTGTATCTCAAGGGGAGCCGATGTGAGACCCCCAAGTGCGCTATCGAGCGCCGCGACACGCCGCCCGGCATGCACAATCGCCGCGGGAAGTTGAGCGAGTACGGCGTGCGGTTGCGCGAGAAGCAAAAGCTGAAGCGCTTTTACGGCGTGCTCGAACGGCAATTTCGCCGGTATTTTGCCATTGCCTCGCGCTCGCCCGAGAACACCGGCGAGGCGCTGCTGAGCATCATGGAGCGCCGGCTCGACAACGTCGTGCATCGTCTCGGCTTTGCCCCATCACGGGCGGCGGCTCGGCAGCTCGTCAGCCATGGCCACATCCTGGTCAACGGGCGATTTTGCAACATCCCCAGCATTCTCCTGAAAGCGGGCGATAAGATCTCGGTCAAGAACGTTCCGCAAAGTGTCAAGCTGGTGAAGCTAAACCAACAGTCGCACTCGCAACCGATCCCAGACTTCCTTGAGATTACCGGCTCCGAACCTCCGGAAGGACGCGTTACCCGGTTGCCGGCGCGAACCGACACCGACCCTCGTTTGATGAAGGACGATCAGTTACAAGAGCAGCTCATCATCGAATTCTGCTCGCGATAAGGGCATTGGGTCAGCGCTTCCCACCCCTTTGTGGCAACAAGTCACGCCACAGAGCACTCGGGAAGGCTGACTTCGTGGGAGGCGTGGATTTATGCGCGTCAAGTGGCGTGGCTTGGAATTGCCGCATCGGTTGACCTGCCAGCGCGAAACGCTCACGGACACCTACGGCAAATTCTTCGCGGAACCGTTCGAGCGCGGTTTCGGCGTGACCGTGGGAAATAGTTTGCGGCGCATCTTGCTCTCGAGCCTCGAAGGATCGGCGGTAACTCGCGTCAAGATCCAAGGGGTCCAGCACGAAATCAGCACGATTCCCGGCGTGGTTGAGGATGTGACCGACATTATCCTCAACATCAAGAGCCTCGTCGTGAAGAACACCAGCGACCAACCGAAAACGATCCGCATCGACCGCCATGAAAAGGGAGTCGTTACGGGGGCGCATATCATCACCGACGAGACGGTGCAGATCATCAATCCCGAACACATCCTCGCCACAATGACCGATGACGTGCCGTTTGTCGTCGAGATGACGGTCGAAAACGGCCGCGGCTACCGGACCGCCGATGAAAACGCCGGCAAAGAGCGGGAAATCGGGGTGATCCCCGTTGACTCCAGTTTTTCGCCCGTCGTTCGCGTCAAGTATGAGATCGAAGAGACGCGCGTCGGGCAACGCACGAACTACGATCGGCTGGTCATGGAAATCTGGACCAACGGCACTGTCACCCCCCACATGGCGCTGGTCGAAGGCGCCAAGATCTTGCGCAAGCACCTGAACCCGTTCATTCAGTACGCCGAGCCAGGCCCGGAACTAGCACTCGACGACCGCGTCGAGACCACGGCCGCCAGCGACCAGGTCGATGCCGAGCTGGAGCGGAAACTGAATATGAGCTTGGCCGAGCTGGAACTTTCTGTGCGGGCGACGAATTGCCTCGAATCGGAAGGCATCACCACCGTCCGCGATCTGGTGATTCGCACCGACGACGAACTTCTCGAAGTACGCAACTTTGGCGAAACGACGCTCCGAGAAGTCAAAGCCAAGCTCCAGGAACGCGGCTTGTCGTTGGGAATGAAGCTACCGGCCCCCCGGCGGTAACGTCGGCCGCCGCAGCCGCGAAACTAAAACCAACCGCGGGCAACGCCGACGCGGCCGCCCGCTGCAACGAGATTCGGACTGCCAACCATGCGACACCGAAAAGCCGGCTACAAACTCGGACGCAACGCACCGCATCGCACGTCGTTGTATCGCAATCTTGCCATGGCCTTGATTCGCCATGAGCGGATCATCACGACCGTGGAAAAAGCAAAGGCGGTCAAGCCTTTCATCGAGAAGCTCATCACTCTCGCCAAGAAAGGCACCTTACACGCCCGGCGCTTGGTGATTCAGCGGCTCGGCCCCACCGCCAGCGCCGTTGTCAAGCCCGACGGTGCCGACAAAAAGCCTGACAAGGATCTGCGCACCATCGTGCAAAAGCTTTTCGATGACCTCGGCCCGCGCTTTCGAGACCGTCCCGGCGGCTACACCCGCCTTATCAAGCGCCACGAACGCCGGCTCGGCGACGCCGGCCGCACGGCGTTTTTGGAGTTGCTTAAGGCAGGCGAAACCAAAGTGAGCGCCAAGGCGCCGGCCCCGCCGCCGCGCGTCGAGGAACCCGCCGGTTCCGAGACTCCCCCCGAGCAGCCCAAGTCGGAACCGGCTCCACCGCAAACCCCCTCCACCGGCACCCGCGAGGCCGCGTCAGGGGGGAGCGGAGGCGTGCGGCAGGAAAAAGAGTCCCGTAACGAAAGTGCCGGACCATAATACCAAAAAGACAACTCCGAGGCCCACATGGAGGCGGCGATACCGACGCAGGCCCGTGGGCAGCATCGCCAACAGTACCAGGGCCGCCGGCATCGAAAAGGCTAGATGGACCGCCAACGCCGTCTTGGCTCCATGACGCTGGAAATGCTCGTCGAACAGCTGCGGTTGGAGCACGCGCGCTACGATCTCCAATCCCAAAAGCGCCGCGAGAGTCAAGACGAAGAAAACGATGTTTATTCGGCCGTGTAATCGGTAGTGGCCGCGCCACAGGGCAATTAACGATGCCGTCAGCAGGAACGTTACCGCGACCACGGCGATTTTAAGAACCAAAATAACGGCACCGGCAGACGGCAAGCTCGGCACTCCTTGGCCCTCGTCTCATCGCCATGAATATGATATTGGTAAAGAGAACATTGCGACGGGTGTGCATTTTCGCGCAGGCCGCTGTGCGGTTTGACACCTCGGCCGCGCGATGGGCCTCGTGTGGACCGCACCGCGACCGCACCGACGACGCCAGGCACGCGACGCGATTTCCGCGGGGCCGGAGAATCGGTCGGCGATGAGAGCAAAGCCCGTGGAATGGGCATGGACTTTGCACCCCTTGGTCATGAGGTGGATCGATTCGCGAGGATGGTGAGCCATGGCCACAAGCATTGCCGCCAAACCGCTGCTGGAATTACGAGCGGACGATTTGATGTCGCGCGACGTCATCACCGTCCCGCGCGACATGTCGATCAAAGGCGCGGCACGGATGCTGGCGCAAGCCCAGGTCTCGGGCGCGCCGGTGGTCAATGAAGAGGGCCGTTGCGTCGGCGTCATTGCCGCCACGGATTTCGTGCGTTGGGTCGAGGGCAGCTCAGTATCACGTCCCGGCCGAAGCCGTGACGACTGCGTTTTCGCCGCCTGGCAGATACCCGACGAGCAGTCGCTTCGGGAAGGTTGCGTAGCCGCGATCATGACCAAGGATCCGGTCACGGCGGTGCCGGCCACGCCGATCGGCGAGCTGGCCCAGATGATGCTCGACGCCCACATTCACCGCGTAATTATCGTCGACGAAGCGAAGCGGCCGCTGGGAGTGGTGTCCAGCACCGACATTCTTGCCGCGATTGCCCGGGCGAATCCCCGTGCGCGGGGCGTCGCCCCTCTCGAAGGAGACTGACCATGACCACCGCCGCCGACCTGAATGCGGGCCCCACCTTGCGCCTCTATGCGGAGACCGCCCGCGATCTGATGGCACCGAATCCGATTTCGATTCGCGCCGACGCTCACATTCGTGAGGCCCTCGCCCTCTTAACCGACAAAGGCTTTAGTGCCGCGCCGGTGATCGACGACGCGGGCCGACCCATCGGCGTCTTGAGCCGTTCTGACCTCCTGGTTCACGATCGGGAAAAAAGCGATTACCTCGCTCCCAGCCCCGAGTATTTTTACGAACAGGAGTTACATACCCGCGACGGCAGACCGATCGAAGGCTTTCAGGTCGAAAACGTCGAAACCACCCGCGTACGCGATCTGATGACGCCGGCCCTCTTTGCGGTCTCCCCCGACACTCCGGCCGCGAAGGTCATCAGCGATATGATTGGTCTGCGCGTCCACCGCCTCTTCGTGGTCGACGACGACGGCGTCCTCGTCGGCGTCATCAGCACCATGGACGTCCTCAAGCGGCTCCGGCCATAACCAGGATTCCGCTCCTCAGCCCCGACGCTGCGAAGCAGCAAGACCAGGGCCGTTCGATCGCGGCGCACGTCGTTCTGTTTCGAACGACCCGGGCCGGTTTACGACCGACGCCAAAAGACGGAATGGCACAATCAACAGCCCACAGGCAAGACAGGCGTTCGTGAAGGCGCCATTGCATTTTGCCGGCGGTTGTCGCACAATACTCTGCATGACACGAAGCATGCGCATTCGCACCTCGGGATTCCTACTCGGGGGTCTGTTGGTCTTCTTCGTTTCGCCGTGTCGCGGCCAAGAGGCGAAAGCAGGCAAGGACGCCAAGGAAGTCAAACACTACGTCGAGCCGTACTACCCCATCGCCGACGGATCCAAGTGGACTTATCAGGTCATCGATCACAAGGCGCCGAAAACTCCCGGTGCCAAGAAGCAACTCATCGTCTTGGTAGCGGAAAAAGGCGAACCGGTAGCGTGGAAGAAAAAAGATTCAGCGGAGACGACCGAGTGGGTGGCAACGTTCAATCTCCGCGTGTATGACCACGATAAGGCCGCCGACAAAAAATCGTTGTACGAGCAGGTCGCGCTTGCCGACGATGGAGTGTATCGCCTCAGCGGCGCCGGCAAGAAAATCGAGCCGTATTTGTGCTTTCTCAAAAAGGCCCCCAGCGACGGCATGTCGTGGGAGTGCAAATCGACTAGCGAAAATGCGGAATTGAAAGGTGGTTTCGTGGTTTCCAAGGACACAATCGCGATCGACGCGCCGGTCCTTAAAGGTCCGCTGCCGGCGATCAAGGTGCGCAGCGTCGGATTTCACGTCGGCGGTCAAGAACTGCACGTGGAAAGCTGGTATGTTCAGAACGTCGGGATGGTCCGCCAGCGCGTTAAGGTGGGTAACCACGACATTGAACTGATCTTGGAAGACTACCAACCACGTCCGTAGTCTGCCACGGTAGGACGGCGTCAGCTGATCACGAGCCGATAAAGGATGTCGCAAGCGGCGTCGAGTTCATCCAACGGCAGCCATTCGTCGCGGGTGTGGGCTTGGGCAATATCGCCTGGGCCAAAGACCACGGCGGGAATGCCGGCCAAGGCAATGGTCGAGGCATCGGTACCGTACGGTACGGGATGCACGCGATGGCTGCCGCGCACGGCGTCGATTGCCGCGCCCACCCGTTGTACCAATTCTTCCGAGCCGATCGGACTCAAGGCAGGCGCCGAGAGCCACAAAGGGAAAACGTCGAGCGGCTCGTCAATGCCGACGCTGCGCAGATACTCAATCAATTGCCGGGGCGCATCCTCGGGACGTTCACCGGGAATGATGCGGCGATCTATTTCGATGCGGCAAAAGTCCGGCACCGTGTTGACGCTCGAACCACCTTCAATGCGTCCCACGCTGATGCTCGGAGGTCCCAAAAGCGGATCGGTGCGGCTGGCGCGTAATTCGTCGGCATAGCGCTCGATCGCCGTCAGGATCTTGCCCATGCGGTAAATGGCATTGATCCCTAGTTCGGGACTGGAACTGTGACAGGCCCGGCCGGTCGTGGCGAGTTTCCAGCGGGCAACCCCTTTGTGGGCATGAACAATGTTGAGCTTGGTCGGCTCGGCGACGATGGCCGCGTCGGCCTTGATCCCGCAGCGGACCAACTCTTGGACACCCAGGAAGGTATGTTCCTCATCGACCGTGCACGCCATGACGAGATTGACGGCGCCGGGCGGTTTTTCGCGCACGATTCGGGCGAATGCGGCCAACATCGCCGCCATGCCGCCTTTGACGTCGCAGGCCCCGCGCCCATAGAGTCGGCCGTTTTCGATGCGGGCGGCAAAGGGGTCGATGGTCATGCCGTCGACCGGCACGGTGTCTTGATGGGCCTCGAACATGAACGTAGGCCGGCCCGGAGAGATATCGCAGTGAGCCACGATGTTGTCCCGCCCCGGCGCCACCGTTTGCCGTTCGTAGGGCACCCCCAAATCCTGAAAGAACCTTTCGAGATACGCGGTGACGCGATGTTCCAGCGCTACCGCGGAGGGCAGATCGCGACCCATGGGGTTGATCGACGGCAACGCGACCAACTCGCGAGCCAGTTTCGCGGCCTCGGACAGAGCACATGCCATGGAGATGTTTTTGGTCATACGAATATGACTACGGCGCGGCCCCGGTTTCTTCACCATCTGCGGCGGGCGCATAGACTGACCCAACCTTGCAGCAACGCGCCGGCGTTTTCGGCGAAGGATATTGATCCATGAGACGCATCGCCATCTACGACACAACCCTGCGCGACGGCAGCCAAGGCGCGGGAGTCAACTTCTCGCTCCAGGACAAGCTGCTGATTACCAGGCGACTTGACGAATTGGGCTTCGATTACGTCGAAGGCGGCTATCCTTTGTCGAACCCCAAGGATTTCGAGTATTTCCAGGAAGTTCGCAAGCTGCCTCTGCGCCATGCCAAGATCGCCGCTTTCGGGATGACGCGGCGCAAAAACTGCAAGCCGGCCGACGACACCTGCCTGAAAGCCTTGATCGAGTCCCAGGCCGCGGTGGTCACGCTGGTCGGCAAGACTTGGGACATGCACGTCCGCGAAGTCCTCGGGGCCTCTCTCGACGAAAACCTCCACATGATCCGCGATTCGGTCGGTTATTGCCTGGCCCAGGGCCGCGAGGTGCTCTACGACGCCGAGCATTTTTTCGATGGCTTCAAGCACAACCCCGAATACGCCCTGGAGACGCTGAGGGCTGCCCGAGCCGGCGGCGCTTCGGTGCTCGTGCTTTGCGA
>JANWVS010000090.1 GCA_025056835.1 Gemmataceae bacterium
GGCGACGAGTTGTCTGGATCGGCGTTCGGGTTTGCCCTTCCGCGGAGCGAGAGGGCTACGGTGGTGTGGGAGGCCGGGCGGGCCGACGCGGCGACTGCCAAGTTGCCGACGATTCCGTTTAATAAACGAGATGCACCAAGACGAAATCGCCGCGCTCCGGCAGAAACATTACAACGCCACGGTCATTTACCAAAGGCTGCCGAATCCCGACCTGATGATCCTGCGGGTGCGGCCCGACTTCCCCGTGCCTCCTCACAAACCGGGACAATACGGCACACTCGGCCTGGGACAATGGGAGCCACGCGCGCCGGACTGTCAGCCCGAACCGCCCACGTCCGGTGAAGAGACCAAACTGATCCGCCGCGCTTATTCGCTCAGTTGTTCGATTCTCGACGACGGGGGAAAGTTGCTGGATCTGACCGGCGTCGATTGGCTGGAATTTTACATCGTGCTGGTGCGGCATTCCGAGCAAGGCCCGCCGGCATTGACGCCGCGGTTGTTTATGCTCCAAGAAGGAAGCCGGCTTTTTTTGGGTGAGAAGTTGACCGGCCACTACACGCTCGATCCCGTCAAGCCGGGCGACACGGTCGTCTTCTTGGCGACGGGCACCGGTGAAGCGCCGCACAATTACATGGTCTGGGAACTGCTTCGCCGCGGGCACCAGGGCAAGATTTTGTCGGCGTGCTGCGTCCGCTATCGTCGCGATCTCGGTTACTTGGCAGTTCACGAAGCCTTGATGCGCCGCCACGCCAATTATCGCTACGTCAGCCTGACCACGCGCGAAGCCGAGAATCGCGGCCACAAAGTCTATCTCCAAGACCTGGTGACGAGCGGTCGGCTCGAAGAGCATCTCGGCGCTCGCCTTGATCCGGCCACGACCCACGTCTACCTGTGCGGCAATCCCAACATGATCGGCTTGCCGATCACCGACAAAGCCACCGGGGCCAAGGTATTTCCCCAGCCTCCCGGCCTGGTGGAGATCCTCACGAAACGTGGGTTTCAATTAGACCAGCACGCGCTAAAATTAAAGGGGAACATTCACGTCGAGGAATACTGGTGAGGAAGCGCTCGTGGCCGAAGAAGTCATCGGCGGGTACAAGCTCATCAATTGCATGCACAGCGGGCAGTCAAGCCAGATCTGGGAGGTGGTAGAGCTGGCTAGCGGCCGCCATTTCGCCATGAAGCTGCTCTTGCCGGAAAAGGTCGCCGACCGCGAGCTGCGCAATCAACTTTTGCACGAAGCTCGCGTCGGCAAGGCCCTCGCTCACCCCAATATCATTCGCATTCAACACGTCGGCAACGATGGCCATCAGGTCTACATCGTCATGGATTTTTTCCCGCAAAACAGCTTGGCGATGCGCCTGGTGCGGAAGGATTACCAGTTTGTTCGCGAACGCATTCATAGCATCCTGAAGCAGGGCGCCGTCGGCTTGGCCTACATGAACGCCAGCGGCTGGGTCCACCGCGACATCAAGCCCCATAATATGCTGGTCAACGCTGCCGGCGAACTGCGCATCATCGATTTCGCCTTGGCGGTCCGCGTCCAAAAACCTGGTTTTTTCGGCAAGCTATTCCGCCGCCGACCACCGATCCAAGGCACGCGCAGTTACATGTCGCCGGAGCAAATCCTTGGTCAACCGCTCGACGGCCGAGCCGACATTTACAGCTTCGGTGCTACGGCCTATGAACTGACCACGTACCGACCGCCGTTCCGCGCCGCCAGCGCTCAAGAGTTGCTGCGGAAACACCTCAACGAGCCGGTGACGCCTCCGATCGTTCACAACCCCGAATTGACGGAAGAGTTCTCCCAGTTGATCGTGAAGATGTTGGCCAAGAAACGCGAGGACCGCCCGCAAAGTTTTCACGAAGTTCTCAAGACGCTCAACACCATTCGCATCTACAAAAACGATCCGATCGGTCGGCCAAGCGGTCCATGAACACCCGTGTCGTGCCTGTTGATCCGTTGCTTCCAAACCTCGACGCCATCGAGGAGGCGACGCGGCTGTTGCGCGGCGGCGGCCTCGTCGCCTTTCCAACCGAAACCGTCTACGGCTTGGGAGCCAACGCGTTGGATGACCGTGCCGTTGCGGCCATTTTCGCCGTGAAGGGCAGGCCGCCGACCAATCCGCTCATCGTTCATGTGAGCGATATCGCCGCCGCGGCCGAGCTGGTGGCGGAGTTTCCCGAGCCGGCGCGGCGCCTGGCAGCACGGTATTGGCCCGGCCCCTTGACGCTCGTGATGGTCAAGACCGGCCGTGTGCCCGATGGGGTAACGGCCGGCGGCCCGACGGTGGCCCTGCGGGTGCCGGCCCATCCCGTGGCCCTGGCCCTGCTCCGCGTCGGCCGGATGCCGTTGGCCGCCCCAAGCGCCAATCCTTCGACCGCGCTTTCCCCCACCACGGCCGAGCACGTCCGCCGGGGATTGGCCGGCAAGATTCCGCTCATCCTGGACGCCGGTCCCACCCCGGGAGGCCTTGAATCGACGGTCCTCGACGTCACCGTCGCGCCGCCGCGCTTACTCCGGCCGGGTTTGCTCTCGCCGGCGGACTTGGCAGCCGTGATCGGTCCGATCGATGCCACGCCCGTTGTCACGGAGGCGACGCGTCCGGCGCGGGCGCCCGGTTCCCACGCCCGCCACTACGCACCGACAACCCCGCTCGAGCTAACCGCCGACGTGGTCGGGCTGGTCAACCGATGCCTCGACCGCGGCAGCCGCGTGGGATTGCTGACCTGGCGGCCGGCAGCGGCGCGCCACAACCTCGTCGTCGAGCAATTGCCCGCCGACCCGGTCGGCTACGCCGCTGGGATGTACGCCGCCTTGCATCGGCTCGACGCCGCCGGTCTGGAACGGATCATCGTCGAGGCGCCGCCCCCCGACGATGCTTGGTTGGCCGTCCGCGATCGCCTGATGCGGGCGTCCGCCCCATCGGCGTCGGTCGGCGAGGTGCCTGCGGGCTAAGTGCGTCAATTGGCGTCGTCGACCGAGACGGACGGCTCCCAGTCGACTTGAAGCAACGGTCCGGCGGAGTTGCGGAAGATCGTCTTGTAATTGGCCGGCGGTCGCAGGCTGGCCGCGAACTTGCGATAAGCCAACTCCTGGTCGATGGCGTCGCCGCTGGCCATGCTGCGGAGCATGGGCCGCATCCGCAATTCGATACTCTGCACCGTGCCGGCGTGGGCGGTGCCGCGGTGATTGTTGGTCAGTTCGGCGAGGGCGATTTCGATGCGCCGCGAGAGCTGCTTCCACGGAAGCAACGGCGGCACCTTGCCTTTGCCCTTGACGGCGCCGCTGCCATGGTCTTTCTTGTATTCGTTGAGCAGGTCGGCAAAGCAATCAGCCACGAGATACAAGCCGATCTTGGGGTCGTATTCCTCGATGTACTTGTTGAACTGGCAAACACCGATGGCGGCCTCGATCCGTTCGTGGATTTGGGGTTCCGGCCACACTTTCTTGGCGAGCACTTTGATTAAGGCGAGCGCCACCGGTCCCTCGACCTTGCCGCTTTTGTCAAAGGCCGAGAGGGCAGGCGTGGCGGCCTGGGCGAGGGTCGTGGTCGCCGCACGGCGAACATAGCGCAGAGCATTGATCTCGTACTCGCTCATCTTGCGTTTGACATCCTCGGGCGGTTCGGGACGATCGATAAAGGCCAAGAGAGCGTCGACGCGCTTCAGCTCGCGGGCCTTGCGTTCTTCGAGTTGTTTGGTCTTCAGCCCTTGGTTGAGGTCCAGGCGGGTGAAGGGGTTCACGGGCATGTACTCGGCCAGGCCCTTGGCGGCGTAGGCCCGGACGGCATCGTGCATTTTCGGATCGGCGACCACCACGGCCAAGTAATCGGCGATCTCTTCGTTTTTGAGCTTGGCGGCGTGCCATAGCAAGACGGCGGCGTTGACCTGGGCCATCTGATTGCTTTTCCAATCGAGGGCGAACACTTCTTTAAAGCGTGCCACCAGCAGCGGCGCCAAACGCGCCACAGGCGCGCGGCTGTTGGCGAAGTTCAGAGGCGAGGTCGCGACGCTGACCATGTCCTCAAAATCTTTGACCACGGCGAGCATCGCCTTGGGATCGCGTGGGGCGGCATCGTAGGTGACGCGCGAGACGTAATACCGCGCCGCCAGCTCGAAGTTGGCCGCCGCACCCGGTTCGGCACCGACTAACTCCTTGCTCACGAAGGAGAACTTGATACGGTTGAACTGCTCGACCTGGTCTTTTTGAATGAGCTGATCTTGCGCCGGCAAAGAACCGACCATGCCGAACCACGTTGCCGCCAAGACCACCGTGCGTATCCGACATCGCTGCTGCATGAATTTCTCCGTGGAGTTGGGGCTGGAAAACGGGCGGACGTGCTGGCGTAGCCCCGCTACAATTGAAGCTATCGAAGCAACGTGGGCAATGTCAAGGGACGTGACGGCGCGGCCCGGTCGAGGGTCGGCCGCGGAGAGGCGCCATGTTCGACCTGGCAACGGTGCAAACGGCGCTGCGCGAACAACACCTCGACGGTTGGCTGTTGTACGATTTTCGCGGGGCCAATGTCCTAGCCCGTCGCATCGTGGGATTGCCGGCGGACCTCTTTTTGTCCCGCCGCTGGTTCTATTATGTGCCGGCCCAAGGCCCACCGCGCAAGCTGGTCCATCGGATCGAGCCGGCGGCCCTCGATTTCTTGCCTGGCAGCAAGGAGATCTACCTGAGCTGGCAGGAATTGGAAGCCGGCGTGGAACGACTGGTGCGCGGCGCCCGGCGGATTGCCATGGAGTACGCGCCACGCAATGCCAACCCGTACGTCTCCCGAGTCGATGCCGGCACGGTCGAGCTGGTGAGATCGTTCGGCGCCGAGGTCGTCTCTTCGGGCGATTTGGTGCAATGGTTTGAGGCCTGCTGGGACGACGATCAATGGGCGCTGCACCTTGAAGCGGCACGACACACCCGTTCGGCGTTCGACGTTGCTTTCGGCTACATCGCGCGAAGCGTTTGGGAGGGCAGGGTGGTCCGGGAGACCGACGTTCAGCAAGTGATCCTCGATCATTTTGCGAAGCACGGTCTCGTCACCGATCATCCGCCGATTTGCGCGGTCGGACCGCATAGCGGCGACCCCCACTACGCACCGCAGCGGGGTCGAGAGGCGACGATCGGCGCCGACGATTTTGTGCTGATCGACTTATGGGCCAAATGCGATCGGCCGCGGGCCGTGTACAGCGACCTGACGCGCGTGGCTTACGTCGGCAAGGAGGTCCCGGTCGGGATTCGCGAGGTGTTCGCCGTGGTGGCCGCCGCCCGCGATGCCGGCATCGCCCGGGTCAAGTCGGCCTTCGCTGCCGGCGCGCCGCTGTGCGGTTGGGAAGTCGACCAAGCGACCCGCTCGGTGATCGAACAGGCCGGCTACGGTCGGTATTTCTGCCATCGCACGGGTCATTCCATCGGCCAGGAGGTTCACGGCAACGGCGCCAACATGGACGGGTTGGAAACACGCGAGGATCGGCGCGTCCTGCGGCGGACGTGTTTTTCAATCGAACCGGGTATTTATCTGCCGGAATTCGGCGTGCGCAGCGAGGTCAACGTCTTCATCGACGCCGGCGGCGGCGTCCACGTAACCGGCGGCGAACCGCAAACGGAGGTGACAGCGCTGTGGGCGTAAAAAAGCGGGCGGTAGGCGGCGCCGGTCGCCCGTCGGCAAATAGCGCCTTTTCGACCAAATCGGTACAGTCGGCAGCGCTTGCCGAACCTCTGTAGCTTTCGTCGCCGGCGGAGCTGGGCTGGCCTAGATTTTCGGTTGTGATATTTAGAATCGTTACGTAGAATGATCTACACGACCAGGGTGGCGCGAGCATCCAGGAGCAGTTGTATATGCAAGCCACGGCAATTTCCGGCCAAGAGAAGAAACCAGTTCACCAAAAACCGATCGAGGAGCTTGAATCAGCGGTCATCCGCTTCTGTGGCGATTCCGGCGACGGCATGCAGCTGGTCGGCACCCAATTCACCAACGTTTCAGCGGCATTCGGCAACGACGTCTCGACCCTTCCCGACTTCCCCGCTGAGATTCGAGCGCCGGCCGGTACGTTGGCCGGGGTTTCTGGTTTTCAGCTCCACTTTTCCAGCCAGGACATTTTCACGCCGGGCGACCAGGTCGACACCTTGGTGGTGATGAACCCCGCGGCCTTGAAGACCAACATCAATGATCTCAAGCGCGGCGGTATTCTCATCGCGAACGAAGATGAGTTCGAGACCTCCAATCTCGACAAAGCGGGCTACGACAAAAATCCGCTGGATGATCCGAATTTGTTGAGCAAATACGACGTGCACCGCGTACCGATGACGCGCTTGACCCGCGATGCCGTCGCCGGCTTGGGCTTGTCGACCAAGGAAGCGGGCCGATGCAAGAACTTCTTTGCCTTGGGGCTGGTCTATTGGCTGTACGATCGCGATTCGGGTCCGACGGAGCAATGGATCGCGGAAAAGTTTAAGAAGAACCCCAACATCGGAGAAGCCAACCTGCGGGCCTTGCGCGGCGGGCGCAACTACGGCGAGAACACCGAGGCCTTTGCCAAGCACTACCGCGTGCCCAAGGCCCGACTGGCTCCCGGAAAGTATCGCAAGATCACGGGCAATGAGGCCACGGCATGGGGCTTGGTCACGGCGGCGAAACGAGCCGGCAAGCCCTTGTTTTTCGCCGGCTATCCCATCACCCCGGCCAGCGATATCCTCCACGAACTGGCCGACATGAAGCGCTTCGGCGTGCGCACCTTCCAGGCCGAGGACGAAATCGCCGCCATGTCCTCCGTCTGCGGCGCCGCCTTTGCCGGAGTGATCGCTTGCACGGCGTCGTCCGGTCCCGGCATCGTCCTGAAAGGCGAAGCGATCAACTTGGGAGTGATGACCGAGTTGCCGATGGTGATCATCGACGTGCAGCGCGGCGGTCCGAGCACCGGTCTGCCCACGAAGACCGAACAATCCGATTTGTTGCTCGCGATGTTCGGCCGCAATGGCGACAGCCCGGTTCCGGTCCTTGCTGCCGCCAGCCCTGCCGACTGTTTCAGCATGGTTCAAGAAGCGGTGCGCATCGCGGTCGAGTTCATGACGCCTGTGCTGTTTTTGACCGACGGCTACATCGCCAACGGTTCGGAACCGTGGCGGATCCCGAAATTTGCCGAACTGCCGCCGATCAAAATTGTCCATCCCGAGAGCCGCGCCCCCGCCGCCTCTTCCGCCGCCGGCGATGGTCCGAACGGACACAGCGGCAACGGCTTCCTGCCTTACTTACGCGATGAAAAAGGGGCGCGGCCGTGGGCCATCCCCGGCACCCCCGGCTTGGAACACCGCATCGGCGGCATCGAAAAG
>JANWVS010000091.1 GCA_025056835.1 Gemmataceae bacterium
CCGAGGTCGTGGGAGCAATGAAAAACGCAGGGCACGCCGGCCGCTTCGCACAGTGCCGCCACTTTCCGCACGCCCCAGATGCCGCCGCATTGATGGGTGTCGGGCAAGAGCACGTCGGCGGCGCGCAACTGAAGAATTTGCAGCACGATCTCCGGCGTCGTGACGGATTCGTTGAGCGCCAGCGGCGTGCTGGTGCGGCGGCGCAATCGGGCCGATTCGGCGATCTCCCGCGCGTCCATCGGCTGCTCGAGGTATTGGAGGTTGTACTTCTCCAGTTCCTTGGCCAATTGCAGGGCGACGTCCGGCGTGTAACCCATGTTAGGATCGATACGCAGCTTGAGCCGATCGCCAACGCCGTCGCGAATGCCGCGAACCATGTCCAGGTCTTCTTCGAGACGCCGGCCGGCCTTGGTCTTGAGCGTCGTGAAACCGGCGTCCAGGTACTGTCGGGCGATGGCCTTAGCCTCGTCATACGGCCGAATTCCCATGCACGCTGCCAGTTCAATTTTCTTGCGCACCGCGCCGCCGAGCAGCTTGTAGAGCGGCTGCCGGGCTGCCTTGCCCATGAGGTCCCACATAGCCATCTCGACGCCGCTGGCCAAGTAGCTGCCTAGCGTGTTTTCGGCATACCAGGCTTCGATGTCGAAAGGGTCGCGGCCAAGCGCCTGGGCTCGCAATTGCTCGACCGGCGTACCGACGAACGAGTGATGGATCCAATCGTCGGGCGTTTCGCCCCAGCCAACCAGGCCGGTGTCGGTTTCCAGCCGCACCAGCAGCGATTCCTTGTACGTGCCGGCTTTGTAGCGACTCTGATAGGGCGCGATCGGCGGCTTTTGGGGAATGCGCACGCGGAGGGCATCGAGCTTGACGATTTTCATGGCGGTTGACCGGAGGCTCTTTGAGGGCGAGGCGGCGGCGTTCGAGCGCGAGCGGGCCGATGGTAGCTATCATATGGCAATCACCAGGCGGCGGAGATGGCCGGACGGTGCGACTGAGCGGGCCAAGCGAGTGTCGCAGTGCCATCAGCGCCGTCAGTCGTCGAGCACTTTTTTCGTGCAGTCGATGAAGAGCCATGTCAACCCAGCCGCCAGGCACATAGCGGCCGTGCCGAAGAACAGCCCTGTCCAATCGTAGTTTTGCCGAAGCCAGCCGAGGATCGGACCAGCCGCGAAGCCGCCGACGGCACCGATGGTGTTGACCAGAGCGAACAAGGTTGCCGCGGCGCGACCTCCCATGTCGGTGATCGCGCCCCACTGCGTAGGCAGACTCCAATCGCTGAACAGCCGGGCGGTAAGTAGCACGACCATGGCCAGGCGGCCGTCGGGCACGAAGACGCTCAAGCCTACCAAGACGCCCGCCAGCGCTTTGCCGGTCAGACCCACAAGGCTGCGCGCCCAGCGGCGTCCGACGCCGGCGCGGATCAGAATGTCGTTGAGCACCCCGCCGATAATGGCGCCCACCGCCCCGCCGATCAGCGGCAATGGCGCGAAGAACCCCATGGTCACCGGGTCGAGACTGCGACCCACTCGCAGAAACTCGGGGATGAGATTGACATAAAGTTGATCCTGAAAGGTGCTGGCAAAAGCGTAGAGCAGCAACATGCCCAGGCTCAGGTAGGCTCGGTGGTCGCGGGCCAAGCGTGGTTGCCGGCTGGCGGCAGGGGACGACACGGCACCTTCGTCGATGAGTTGGCACTCCGCAGCGTTGGCCCAGGGGTGCTGTCGCGGGCTGTCGCGCGCCCAAAGGGCTACTAACACGGCCAGCAAGACACCGGGCACAGCGATAACGTAAAGCGCCGTGCGCCAGTCCAGACCGCACCATCCCATCAGGGCCGTCGCGATGATGGGGGAAGCACAGGCGGCCCCGAATCGGCCCATGGCCGTTATGACCCCCTGAGCAGTGGTGCGCCGCACCAGGGGAAACCAATTCCGGGTCATCCGGCTGACAATCGGATAGCCGCCGGCTTGGGCAAGACCGAATGCTGCGCGGCAACCGAAGACGCGCCAGAACAGGCCACCCGTCCAGGCAATACCGGCCGCCGCCGCCGACCAGACCAAAATCATACTTGCGAGCAAACCCCGCGGACCGAGCCAATCGCCGGCGAGGCCGCTGGGCACTTGGCCCAGAGCATATGCCGCCATGAACGCCGAATCCAGCCAGCCGACGTCGATGTCGCTGAGATGGGGAAATTCAGCCCGAAATTCGGGTTTGATCACGCCCCAGGCATAGCGGTGCACATACAGCAGCCAACTGACGGCACAGGCGACTGCGAAAATCAGCCAACGAACCCGCGTGGGCCGATCAACTTCGCCAGCAACTCCCGAGTTGGCGCACCGCGACATAGGGGGATTATCTCGCAACAAGAGAACGAGCGAACGGCACAGCGGAGCCGTGTCCACAACACGTGTGGCGCATGCCGGCGCGGAGGCTGTGCCGCGGTTCGGCCGAATCAGCCGGCGAGTTGCTTCGCCGATTCTGCTGCTGCGTGAGCCATCGCGCCGGAGCGCTCAGCCTCCAAGAATCCTTGCAGCACCTGCACCGTCTCCCGGGCCATCACAGCGGCATGGAAACGTTCGCGAACGGCAGCTTGGCCCCGTCGGCCTAATTCACGGGCTTCCGAGGGGTTGGTCAGCAGTCGGCGCAATCCGTCGGCCAAAGCGACCGGATCACCGGGTGGGACCAATAGCCCTCCGCCGGTTGCCGCAATCAACTCCGGAAACGCGCCATGCCGGGGCTGAACCACGGGCACGGCATTGGCCCAAGCCTCAAGAAGGTACAACCCTTTAGGCTCGCGATAGACCGTCGGAACCGAGAGTACGTCGCACCCTTGGAGGAAGCGGACTTTACTGGCAAGGTCGGGGCAGTCGTGGTGCTCGAAATCGCTGAGGAGTCGGTCGTCCGCCAGACGGCGTTTTTGTTCGTCGAAATAACCTCGGTGCTCGGCAGCCAACCAACCTGCGACACGCAAGCGGCAAGCAGGCAGACCGGGCGACTTCTTCAAGAGCCGAAACGCTTCGATCAACAGGTGCAATCCTTTTTGCGGGCAAATGCGAGCGAAATAGCCGATCGCAAACGGTCGCGACGACGGGGCCGATGGTGTTGGCCGACCGTCAACAGACGCGGCAGGCAACGCCGCTGTACTGGCGTTTACTCCCGGCGGCGCCGCCGCGATCCCGTGTCCCTGGAGATTGATACCAGGGTAAACAACGGCGATGCGTTCGCGCGGCAGGTCGAGATACTCGGCCATGAAATCGGCATAGTAACGGCTAGTCGTGAGGTAACCAGCCAGGACGGCACAGTTCTCTCGGATCAAGCGTTTGGCTTCGCGGCGAATCGACGTCGGTAGGGCTTCCAAGAAAATGTCATCGCCTTGCAGAGTGCCGACGATTGGTCTGGGCCATTCCCGGCAAAGCTTCGGCACCAGGCCGGAGATCAACACATTGCTGAGCACAACAACGTCGGGACGCACGTCACGGGAGAGCCATTGCACGAGTTCGACAACCTCTTTTTTTTGGTGGCCATGTTCACCCCGCAGCATCGACAAGGTTAATTCACCTAATTGCTCGGCCCGGGTGGACACGGCAAATCGCGAAACCCACTTGAGCAGCGGCGGCCAATCGAAGAGGCGGTCGACGAACCGGGGAGTGTAACGAAACAGCGGCCATTTCTGTTGCAAGTAGACGTTGATGCCGCCCAGAAAGACACGAGGCTGAGCCACGCTTTCTTCATCCGTGCGGATGGGTGTGTAAGTGGGAATCAAAACTGCGTCGTGGCCTTGGGCGATCAGAGCGGCCGCAAGAGTGTTATCACGCAAGCAGCTGCCGCAAAACATTCCGCCCGCGCCTGCGGTAAGGTACGCAATCTTCATGCGGCCATTGTATGGGACCAGCCTTAGCGAAGGACTCGAACATCTCGGCCGGGCGGTTGGCATATCACTTGGGCGCGGGTGTTTCGCGCAGCCATTGTGCCGATTCCGCGCACTTCGTACGTCTATGGTTGCCGAGATCGGGACAAACCCCGCGGTTGTGCGGCGATTGACAAGCACACGGCAGCGGTCGCGGCGCCGAATGCAGAGCGTCCACGCCGACTGGCCCACGATTTGCGAGAGGCCTAGCCAGGCTGACAAAGTTCTCGGCAGTCGAGCAAACACTCGCAATCGGAGAGGAAACGGTCATGCGTACTCTATGTTGGATTCGTCGAAGCTTAGCGGTTGGGCTATTGCTTGGCATCGGTTGGACCAGCTCGGCGCAGCCGCGCGAGGGGTTGCGGAAGCTTATGGTGCAGAAGCTCGACAGCTCCAAGACCGTCCTGGAGGGGATTGCGTTGGCTGATTTTAACAAGATCATCAAGCACGCCGAAAAATTGATCCAGTTAAGCAAGACGGCGGAGTGGTTCGTCTACAAGACGCCGCGCTATGAGCTTCACAGCAATGAATTTCGGCGAGCGGCCGAGTCGCTCATCGCCAAGGCCCAAGCGAAGAACCTCGACGGCGTGACCTTGGCCTACTTCGACCTGACCATGAGTTGCGTTCGCTGCCATCAGTACGTGCGCGAAGTTCGTGACGCCCGATTGCCGGTGCCGCAGGGCGGCTACGCTCATGGGGCGGTTGGGACGGAGTGACTCGCGCAAACCAACCAGGCCATGACTGAGAACATTTCGAACCGCTGGTCGGGAGCGGCGCCACATTTGCCTTGTTGCCTGGATCAAGGCTTGCTAGCTTGAAGGAGTACCCCCACGCAAGGCAAGGTAGCGCAACATGGCTGATCAAAAAGTAATTCTCATCGTGGACGACGATCTGGAATTGTCCGACGGGATCCGGGCCGTGTTGGAGAATTTAGGGCACAAAGTGCTTCAGGCTCGCGACGGCCAACAGGGCAAGCAGATGGTCTACAACTACCGCCCCGACCTGATGATTCTCGACATGATGATGCCGCGCATGGGCGGCTATCCGGTGCTGGAGCATTTCCGCGGCAAACCCGATGCACCGCCGATCATCATGATCACGGCCAACGAAGGCAGTCGGCACAAGGCGTACGCCGAATACCTGGGGGTGATCGACTACATCCGCAAGCCGTTCGCCATGGAGCGTCTTTTGGAAGCCGTGGAGAAGGGCTTGGCAGCGAAAAAGCCAAACCCAGCAGAGCCTCCCCAGTGACCTGTCGCACCTAACCACGAACCACGGCGCAGGAAGTTCAGAGGTGTTCGTTCGACGTCCGCTTTGTATCCTGATCGGTGCGGAGGTCGAAGCATGCAGCGGTTTTCTCGCGACGAATGTTTGCGGCGCCTGCGCGACCAGGTTGCTGCGGGCAAGCCGATCATCGGCGGCGGCGCCGGGACGGGCATATCGGCCAAATGCGCAGAGGCCGGCGGTATCGATTTGATCATTGTATACAACTCCGGCCGGTTTCGCATGGCCGGCCGCGGCTCCCTCTCCGGCATGATGCCCTACGGCGACGCCAATGCCATCGTCATGGACATGGCCCGCGAAGTGCTTCCCATCGTGCAACACACACCCGTCCTCGCCGGCGTCTGTGGTACCGATCCGTTCCGCATCATGAAACACTTCCTTCGCGACATACAAGCCGCCGGCTTCTCCGGGGTTCAAAATTTTCCTACCGTCGGCCTGATCGACGGCACGTTTCGGCAAGGGCTTGAGGAAACCGATATGGGCTTCGACAAGGAGGTCGAGATGATCCGCTTGGCCGGCGAAATGGGCTTGTTGACCTGTCCCTATGTGTTCACGGAAGACGAGGCTCGCGCCATGGCTCGAGCCGGTGCCGATGTACTGATCCCGCACATGGGGCTGACGACCAAGGGCACGATCGGCGCCCGAACCGCCTTAAGTTTGGCCGACGCGGCGAAAAAAGTACAGGCCTTGGCAGACGCCGCCCGGGAAGTTCGACCGGACATCTTGGTACTGTGCCACGGCGGTCCCATTTCCGAACCGGAGGACGCCCAATATGTCCTCGACCACACCAAGGGCATCGTCGGCTTTTTCGGCGCTTCGAGCGTGGAGCGGTTGCCTACGGAAGTCGCAATTACTGCTTGCGTGAGAAAGTTCAAGGCAATGCGAATCTAACGTCGCGTCGCCGCCGATGGTAGGAGACCTTCATGCTGATCCGTTCCGTCCTACGTGTCGCAGCCTTGGCCGCCGCTGCGGCTTTGGCGCTCTTGGACTGGCTGGCGCCGTTCCGGCCCATCGAGGGGGCGGTTCCACGCCAAGCCGGTCCGATCAGGCTGGCCGTCGTACTGGTTTTTGATCAATTGCGCGGCGATTATCTCGACCGTTGGAAAGACCTCTTCACGGACGGCGGTTTTAAACGTCTGACGACCGAGGGGGCTTGGTTTGCCAATTGCCACTATCCCTATTCGGACACGGTAACGGCCCCTGGACACGCTTCCTTGGTTACGGGCAGCACACCGTCGCGCCACGGCATCATCGCCAACGACTGGTATGATCGCAGCAAACGCGAAATGACGACGTCCACCGAAGATGAACGCTACCAGCTCCTGCCCACGCCGGCTAAGCAGGTGCGCGGCGCCTCCCCGTGGCGCCGACGTGAAGAAACCATCGGCGAGGTGCTCCAGAAAATGCGTCCCAAGGCCCGGGTGGTGTCGCTGTCGATCAAAGAACGGGCGGCGATCCTACTGGCCGCCCTGCGCTCGTCCATCTGTTATTGGTTCAATGTTTACCAAGGAGGCTTCGTCACTTCGACGTATTACCGCGATCAACCCCATGCCTGGGTGACAGCTTTCAACAAAACACGGTCGGCCGATGCTTGGGTCCAACAGTCGTGGGAGCGGCTTATGCCGCAAATCGACTATGCCAAGTACAGCGGCCCCGACGATGTCGCTGCCGAGGGCGTCGGCTACCTGCAAGGCAAGACCTTTCCTCATCCCTTCGCCGCCGCCAAGGAAAAATCCGACAAGGACTATTACTACGCCGTCGCGAATTCGCCGTTCGGCAACGAGTTGCTGTGGAGCTTCGCGAAGGTTTGCATCGAAGCGGAGAAATTGGGCCGCGGTCCGGACCCTGACCTTCTGTGTCTCAGTTTCTCATGCAACGATATTGTCGGACATTGTTGGGGGCCGGACTCGCAAGAAGTGCTCGATATCACCTTGCGTTCCGACCGACTCGTGAAGGAGCTACTAGACTATCTCGACTCCAAAGTCGGCCGAGGCCAGTACATCGTGGCCCTTAGTGCCGACCACGGCGTCTGCCCTATTCCGGAGTTATCGTTGCAGTTGGGCAAAAAGGCCGGTAGGATCTCCCCTGAAATCTTGTCATCGACGGCCACGCAAGCCTTGCAGTCGT
>JANWVS010000092.1 GCA_025056835.1 Gemmataceae bacterium
AGGCCCGCGAAGTGCTGACCGAGGGCTTGATCGCAACGCACAACCATTTCGACATTGCCCTGGAGCTGGCCGACCTCGACATCGAACCGTTCCGCCGCGACCTGGCCCTCGCCGAGGCCAAGCTCCGCCGCGACCCGGATCAGCCCGAATTGCAGCAGATTCGCCAACGGCTCGTCAAGGAAATTGACTCTCGCGAACTCGATTATTACCGCCGCCGGGTCGACCGGTTTCCCACCGACACCACGGCCCGCTTCGAGATGAGCCTGCGCTTGATGAGGGTCGGCCAGATCGACGAAGCGATCCGAGAACTGCAAAGTCTCCGTACCGATCCGCGTCACCAGAGCAAGGTGCTCGTGTACCTGGGCTTCTGTTTCCGCAGCCGCAACAACTGGCGCCTGGCCCAGCGTAATTTCGAAGAGGCCCTCCAACATCTCGGGCCCAACGACGACGAGCTTCGCAAGGAGGTCTTGTACCAGCTCTCGCAAGGTTACGCGGAATCCGGCGACCTGGCGCGGGCCGTCGACCTGGCCTGCGAACTGGCCAATCTCGACTTCGGCTATAAGAACATCAGCGCGCTGATGGACCAGTGGCAGGCGACCTTGCAAAAGGTCAAGACCACCTGACCCTTTCCTCGGCCGTGCCTGTCGGCGTCACTCGGCCAGAGTTGCTACATAGCGTTCCAGCAGGGCCATTTGCCTGAAAAAGTCGTGTTCCTGGCACCCCATGGGGTTTTTGAAGAAACAGGCGAGGTGGCCCAGGATGCCGGTCTCGCCGCGACGCTGGGCCAGGGCCGTCAGACGAACCAGGTCGATGAGCAACGGCGCGGCCAACAGTGAATCGCAGCCTTGCCAGATGAATTGCAGGATCATTTTCGTGTTGAGAAAACCGCGGAAGTGGACGTGGTCCCAGGCGGTCTTCCAATCGTCGAGCGATTCGATGTATTCGATGCTCACGTGGGTCTGCGGTTTATAGCCGACAATCGAGGCAATCACCTGGTCTTTGGTGCGAATCTTCGACGCCTTGTTAGCGGGGTCGTCGAGCACCACGCCGTCGCGGTTGCCGAAGATATTGTGGCCGACCCAACTCAGGATGCGCAAGTTGCGGGCGGCAAACATCGGGGCCAGGACCGACTTCAGGAGCGTCTCGCCGGTTTTGCCGTCTTGGCCGCAGACGACCGTGCGCTTCACGCGCGCCAATTCAATAGCGGCAGGAAACGACGCTCCCAGCGAAGGCGTGAAGTTAACGTAAGGAAAGCCTAATTCCAGAGCGGCCCAAGCGTACAGGGCACTGGCCGGCAGCGGCCTCTTGTCGTCGAGCGCTGCCCCAAACGCCGCCATGGTGGTAAAACGTTCGTCGAGGGGGCAGGGCGGCTCCGTCGAGGCCACATTGACGACCACGACCTGCTCCAAGCGGTGCGCCTCACGGAAAGCGCGGAGGTCGGCCTGCACTTTCTCCACGGCTTCGCGCGGTCGGGCGGCGCGATGCGCCTCCGGCAGCTCGGCCAGTTTGATGATCGCCGGCCCCGAACCGAGCACCGTGCCCGGACGAATGTTTTGCGTCCAAGCGTCGAGGTCGGCCTGGCAGGCCCGCAGGATCGTTTCGTCAAAGACATTGGCCCGCTCGTGCAGTTCGCGAACGGATTGAGTGAGGCTGCCGCGGCGGATGTCGTGGCCGCCGAGCACGAAACGGTCGAATGGGTCGAGATCAACCTTGGCAAACGGCGGCGTGGCAGTCACCAGACCGGTGGTGTCGGTCAGGCCGCGACGCAAAGCGGCAAGGCCCAAAGCGGCCGTGGCACTGACACCCCCCAGGGCGCCCACCAGCCACAAGCCGACGCGACGATCACTCATGGAAATGCTTTCCGGGGTGGGAGGGCGAGCCGTCGTATCCCTCCATTGTGGCAAACCAGGCAGGGCGGGTCAAGCGCCCGCGCGGCACGCGGCGCGCTCCGGTGCCCGGCGAAAGCGGTCGGTCTGGGCGGAATCTGCCGGCGGTCGTCGTCTTAGCGATCGTATCGAGGTCGGATATGCCGTCGGTGCCGCTGGGGCGGTGGTCAACGCCCGCCGCGACAAGCTCCCTTCGTGCTAATCGTCGCCGAACCATCCATCCCCGGGACGATGAACCTACCATGTCCGCCGCAACGGCTGCCCAGTTATTGCACGACATTCGCGCCTTCCGCCACTATTTGCAAGCCGAGCGCGGCTTGGCGCGGAATACCCTGTTGGCCTATAGCCGCGACCTGGAACGCTTTGCCGCCTTCGCGGCCGAGCGGGTCGCCGATTATCTCGCTCCCACCGTCCGCGAACTGAGTGATTACGTCTCCCATCTGCGGGAAGCCCAGCTGGCGGCCCCGTCGGTCGCCCGCCATTTGGTGGCCCTGAAGATGTTCTACCGCTTCCTCAAGCTCGAAGAGCGTGTGCAGCGCAACACGGTGGAACTGCTCAGTTCGCCGACCCTGTGGGAGCGGATTCCGCAAGTGCTCAGCCCGGCCAACGTCGATCGCCTGCTCGCTGCCCCTCGGGCCGACGACCGCTTTTACCTTCGCGACAAGGCCCTGCTGGAAACGCTCTACGCGACCGGGGCCAGGGCCTCGGAAGTCGTTGGTTTGCGCTTGGTCGACCTGCACCTCGATGCCGCTTTTTGCAAGTGCCAAGGCAAGGGCAACAAACAGCGGATCGTCCCCCTGGGTGCGCCGGCGGTGACCGCGCTGCGCGCCTACCTGAGCGATTTGCGTCCCCGGTTGGTCCAAGGCCACGACGTCCCTTGGGTCTTCGTCAGCCGCGGCGGCAAGGCCCTCACACGCGAATTGCTCTGGTTGCTCGTGAAGAAATACGTCAAGCGCGCCGGTTTGCACGGCAAGACCAGCCCGCACACCCTACGGCACAGCTTCGCCACGCACCTGTTGGCCGGCGGCGCCGATTTGCGCACGGTCCAAGAGTTGCTCGGCCACGCCAACATCCGCACCACGCAGCTATACACGCACGTCGACCGAACGCGCCTGCGGGCGATCCACCGCAAGTGTCACCCGCGCGGTTAGCACCGTCGCTCGGTCGAGCGGAGCCATCCGCGGCGCGGCCGTCGGTCTTCTCCTCTTTGCCCAGGCAAAACAGGCAAGGAATCGTCGTTGCCGTGGGCGGCAGCTCGGCCCGGGCCGGTGCTTGTCGCCGGTGGTCGGGGCGTTACACTACGAGAGAGAAGATCACTCGCCTGGCGAGAGGGAAATCATGGCGCGATGGTGTGTGGTTGCCCTGGGATTCGGCCTGACGGTGGTGCCGGCCGTACGCAGCGCGGAGCCTGGTCCACTGCTGGCGACGATCAAGGCCGTCGGCAGGGAAGGGCGAGGCAACGCCGCAGCCGCGCAGGCCTGGCGCGAGTTGGTCAAGCATGGGCCGAAGGTCTTGCCCGACGTCTTGGCCGCGATGGACGACGCTTCGCCAGCGGCGGCAAACTGGCTGCGCGCGGCGGTCGAGGCCATCGCCGACCGCGCGTTGGCGGCCAAGCAGCTGCCCGCCGAGTCGCTGGAAGCCTTTGTCAAGGACACGCGCCACGCCGGTCCGCCTCGACGGCTGGCGTTTGAATGGCTTGTGAAGGCCGAACCGACGGCCCGCTTGCGGCTCTTGGCCGGGATGCTCGACGACCCCGGTTCGGAATTGCGGCGGGAAGCGGTCGAGCTGGAGTTGCGCAAAGCCGAGGCACTATTCGTCAGTAAAGACGCCGCGGCCCTGCCGATGTATCAAAAGCTCCTCGGCCACGCTCGCGACTACGACCAGGTGCAGCTCATCGCCGGCCGGCTCGACAAACTCGGCCATCCGATGGACCTCACGGCGCATCTCGGTTTCATCACGCGCTGGGCGGTGATCGGCCCGTTCGACAACCGCCAAGGCCGGGGCTTTCACACCGTTTATCCGCCCGAGCGAGGCATCGACTTGCATGCCGAGTACGAGGGCAAGGACGGCGCCAAGCTGCGCTGGGGGGAGGCAACGGCCGAAACGCCCACCGCCACCGCCGACCTGAAGCGCCACGGCCGCGTCGATTTCAACGACATCGTCGGCGAGCAAAAAGGGGCGACCATGTACGCCTTCGCCGCCGTCGTTTCCCACAGCGAGCGCCCCGTCGAGGTCCGCGTTGGCAGCAACAACGCCGTCCGCTTCTGGCTGAACGGCCGGGAGATATTCTTCCGCGAAGAGTATCACCATGGCGTGCAGATCGATCAGCACGTCGGCAAGGGAACGCTCAAGGCCGGCCGCAACGAGATCCTCATCAAAGTGTGCCAGAACGAACAGACCGAAGATTGGGCCAGGCAATGGTCGTTTCAATTGCGTGTCTGCGATGCCCTCGGCGGCGCGGTGCCGCTGACCGTGGTCACTCCCAAGCTTCCGCCTGCCAAACGATCGTGAATCAGCGAGATCCCCACCCATGCGCTTACTTTCGTTGACTGTGGCCTTGGTGTTGGCCGTTGCCCTGCGCGGTGCGGCCGACGATTCGATGCAATTCCGCGGCCCCCGGGGCCTGGGCGTATCGACCGAAAAAGACCTGCCCGTGGAATGGAGCGACACCGTCGGCTTGCGCTGGAAGGCGGCCCTACCGGGGCGAGGGCTGTCCAACCCGGTCATCGCCCAAGGTCGGGTCTATGTGACGGCGTGCAGCGGCTTCGAGCAGCGCCGCTTGCACGTCTTGTGCTTCGACGTCAAGACGGGCAAACTGCTTTGGGACCGTCAGTTCGCCGCCACCGGCACCACGGTCTGCCATCCCAAAACCAACATGGCCGCGCCCTCGCCGCTGACCGATGGCCGCTCCGTCGTCGCACTGTTTGCCACCGGCGACCTAGTCTGTCTCGACCGGGACGGCGACCTGGTCTGGTATCGTTCGCTCGTGGGGGACTATCCCACGGTCGGCAACAACGTCGGCATGGCGTCTTCGCCGGTGCTCGTCGGCAAGACGGTCGTCGTTTGCCTGGAAAACGTCGGTGAATCATTCGTCGCCGGCATCGACCTGGCCACGGGCGAAAATCGCTGGCGGCACGAGCGGCCGCGCGGCATCAATTGGGTGACGCCCGTGCTCTTCGACCGCGACGGTCGGACGCAAGTGGTCGTTCAGGGGCCGCGCGACCTGACCGCGTTCGATCCCGTCAGCGGCAAGCGCTTGTGGTCGACGGAAGGGAGCTTTGCCACGATGGCATCGGCCACGGCGGGCGACGGCATGATCTTCGCGCCGGGAGGCAAGTTCACCGCCTATCGACCAGACAAGGACACCGTGCAGCTATTGTGGCAGAACCCGAAACTGGCGACCGGCTACTGCTCGCCGGTCTACTATCAAGGGCTGGTGTACACCGTCAGCGCTGCGGGTGTCGTCAATTGTGCCGAACCGGGCACGGGCAAGGTGCTGTGGACCGAGCGGCTCGACGGGAATTACGCGGCCTCGCCCCTGGCTGCCGACGGTAAGCTGTACGTGCTCAGCGAAAAGGGATTGACCACGGTCCTGCAAGCTAGCGGCGAAGCCAAGGTGCTGGCGACCAACCAGATTGACGATACGTTTCTGGCCAGTCCGGTCGCGGCCGACGGGGCCATCTTTCTCCGCTCCGATAAGTTCCTCTATTGCATCGGCCGGTAGCGGCGGAGCGGCTCGGGAGTCACGTCGTACCGACCGACGACCACGAGTGGACGGGGCAGCCGCCTGTCGAACGGGGGTCGTCCGGGGGCGGCTGGCATGGGCCGGAGGAAGAAGCTCGCCGGGTGGGGGCGTCATCGGTCCAACGCCTGGACCAGTCGGGTCGCCGCGGCGACGATGCGGTCTTCGACGTCGCCCGCCCAGCGCAGCGCCGGCCGGCCGTATTCGTAGAGATGGTAGCCCCCTTCGTAGCCGCCCTCGAGCCAAACACGGCGCGAAGGAATGTAGGCGATCATATCGTCGACGTAGCCGCACACCCACGTTCCCGGGCCGTATTTCGCCTTGAAGCGCAAGGCATAGTCGACCACCGTCTCGGCCCCCATGCCGATGACGAGCATTTCCTTGCCCAGACGCCAGGCATGGAGGGGATACGGGTAGGTCGGGGCGAAGGTCTCGCCGGCGTCGAGCTTGGCCAGCATTCGCACCGCCCAGCGCTGACGGATGGCATGGGTGTCCTTGGTGAAGGCTTGCAGTTCCGCCCGCGTCACGACTTTTTCGTAAGCGAGCTCGACGTACGCGAAGGCGGTCCGCAGACCCGGCGTCACCGTCGTGAGCGGTTGCTTCAGCGCTTCCTCGACGGCTTGGGCGAGTTGTTGGCCGTACTTCTCGCACAGTTCCACCTTGCGGCGCGGCAGCGGGTTCTGATCGCCGCCGCAGGTGTTCACGAACATCGCCAACGCCCCGGGATGGTTCTTTTCCAGGGCGATTTGCGCAAAACCCGGATAGTCGCCGCACCACAGGTTGAAGCTCAACGTCGTCGGATGGCAAGCGTAGCCGAAGAGGATCGCCACGGTCTTGCGGCCGCCGTCCTCCACCAACAAGACCGGCACCGTATGGTCCACCGGTCCCTTGAGGGGAAGCCCCTTGGCGATCATTTCCGGTACGTCGGCCTCGCGGTTGTTGCGCCGATTGACGGCAAAAGTGCAGCGTCCCGAGCCGAGGCGCAGCGTCGCCGGCACCAGTTTACGCAGCGCCTCAGCGACCAGGGCCACCATCCGGTCTTCCATGAGCGCGGTGTATTCGTCCACCAGCTTGACCTGTTCCGCCTCCACGGGGTAGTAATCGACGAGGTCCAATCCCAGCCGCGGACCGCAATGGTTGTGCGAGAAGGTGATCATCACCTGACGGCGTTCGAGGTTGAGTTCTTTCCGCAACCGGGCGAAGACGCGATCGCTCATCTCCTTGGGCACGCCCTGAAAGTCGCTGGTAACGAGCACGACGCGCCCGCCGGCCGGGTCTTCCAGGGCCAGGGCCTTCATCCAGAGATCGTGGAGTTTGCCCTCCGGCACGCGCTTGATGCCATAGCCGGCGAGCCAGACGGGCGTTTCCGGGGTGATCACCGCCTTGGCGACGCCGGCCTTCCACGTCGCCGTGCGCGCCGTGGCCGGCTGCGCTGCCGGCGACCAGGCCGCTCCCAGCAAGCCCACCACCACGAGCCACAACCGAGCACCGCCAGTCATGGTCCACCTCCCGCAACCCCACCCCATGGGGCGCATGCTACTCCTCAAGGGAACGCGACGCGAAAGAAACCGATGATCCCAAGGCGGCGACGGCGCCGCATCACCCATTTGCCAGAAGTTCTGCGGCGCCGAGGTCGA
>JANWVS010000093.1 GCA_025056835.1 Gemmataceae bacterium
GGGCCGCAGGTCCCACATGTCAATGGTGGCTGGGCCACCAGCGAGCCAGACCATGATCACCGAATTGGCCCGCCGCCGGTGTCCCGGGCGTGCGACGTTGCTTTGGGCTTGGGCCTCGAGCCGCAACAGCTGCGGTAAGTTCAATCCCAGAAGTCCGGCAGAGCCGATTTTCAGAAAATCTCGGCGGGCAAACCCTTCACAGTCGGAAACGAATCGTGCCATAGCTCGCGGTCCTTTGTCGTGCCCTGCCCCCCCGTGATTGTCCTTCGCCCAGGGCCGGTGACGTAAGGACAAGGAGATTCGACGGTTATAAACCGAATCGCCGTGCAGCAACGGCGACACCCTTTGTCGAGTTCACACCCTTATACACATAATTCAACCCCGTCGTCCGCCGATGGTTCCGGCGTCGCTCAATGGTTTAGGATAAATTCTCGGGTGTTGATCAAGGCCCAAACGGTATCCACAAAGGCCGCTCGACGATCCGGAACCATCTTTCGGTATTCAAGAAACGCTTGGCGGTCGCGCTCGGTGGGGTATCTCGAAAGCGTGGCCAAGAACAGCTCGTCGAGGATCTCCATATCGTTTTTATTGGACTTGAGCAACGATTGCAAGCGACCCGTGCCGTTGGGATCGCGGAACTTGTCAAGCAAACCGACGTCCGTCATGAGGAAAAGCTTTTGTGGCAGAGCTGGCTCCATAGTGCGTTCGCAATCGCAAGCAGAGGTTCGCGGTGGCCGGCCGAAAATGCGAAACGCGTACGCTAATTGCTGATTTTGCAGCTGGCTGGCGCCGACTTCGACCGCCTTAGACCCCGGCTTGATCTCTGGCCCCCATTTCTCCACCGTGCCCAAAGCGGAATTGAGCACATCCACGACGGCCTCGGCCATCAACGGCCGAATATACGACCGCGCGAAATTGACCTTGTCATATTTGTTGGTTTCGTTGGCCTTGGAACTCAATTGGTAGGTGCGGCTGTTGAGGATCACGCGTTCGATGTGGCGGATATCGAAGCGGTGATTGATGAAATCTTGGGCCAAGGCATCCAGAAGCTTGTCGTTGGACGGCGGGTTGCCGAGCGAAAAATCATCGACCGGTTGGACGATGCCGATGCCGAAATAATGACCCCAAACACGATTGACAAAGGCTCGGGCAAAGAACGGATTGTCGGGACTGCGCATCCACTCAAACAGAGCTTCGCGCATGTCCTTGTCGCTGCGGAAGGGGATGTCGGGGCCTCCCAGAGCTTTAGCGCCGAGTGCTTGGCCGGTTTCGGGGTGGGGAAGGGTCTTGGCCGTTTTGGCCACGTACAATTCGCGGACCAAATTCAGTTGGTTTTTCTTTTTGTCGGCGGCTTTGGCCTTGCGGGCCATGTTTTCGGCGGCGATCAACTTGCCGGCCTCCGGCGAATTGCCGAGGGCAACGGCGCTGAAGATGTTGGCGTAGGCCCGATATTCGACTTGCGACCAACGGTCGAAGGGATGTTTGTGGCACTGAGCGCACTCGACGCGCACGCCGAGGAAGGCCGCAGCCGTGCGTTCGCCCCATAGTTCGATCGAGACATTCTGTTGCCGCCTCCAATAGAGGTCGAGCGTTTTGCGTTGAGCGTAGTCCGTGTCGAAACCTTCCTCGGTTTGTTCGTCGATTTTCCTGACGTGCTCGATCCATTCCTCGGGCGACATGCCCTCGCGGCTGGTAGCGCAGAGGATGCCGCGGACGATCTCGTCGTAGGGCATATTTTCGGCGAAACGTTTGCGGAGCCATTCATACCATTGCTGACTGCGTTTGGCTTTCAGCAAGGGCGCCTGGCCTTCGAGCGACTGAGTGTCGTTGCCGGTGATGTCGCAAAACTTCGTCGCCCACATGGCCGCATGAAGAGGGTGGCAGAGAAGCTCGTCGATTTTTTTGGCGCGTTTGTGCGGGTCTGGGTTGGCCAGGAAGGCGCGCACTTCTTCAGGGCTGGGGAGTTGTCCGGTGGTGTCGATCGTCACGCGCCGCAGAAATTCGGCGTCGCTGCACAGCTCCGACGGCACCATGTTCAGCTTTTTCAGCCGGGAAAACACTTCGCGATCGACGTAGTTGACCTCGGGAATGGCGGGGTATACATAACCGGCGGGCAGCTCCATCGGCACCATCACCCGCACGGGGAGCACCTGGCCGCGGTAACTCACCACGATAGCCGTGCTTCCCGGTCTGATGCTCCGGACCACCCCCAGAGGCGTGACGTCGGCGACAGCGTCATCGTTGGTACGAAAATCGCAAAAGGCTGTTAGGTCGGCTTCGGTGCCGTCGGTGAAGCGGACGCGAACCTGCACCTGGCGGATTTCGTCGGCTTTGCCGAATACGATTTCTTGGTGATTAAGGATGACCTGCGCCACGTCGCCGCTTCCCTTGGACCACGGCGCGCCCGCTGCGATCCATTCCCGCAAAATCTGATATTGCCACGATCCTTTACTGAAGCGCACGCCGCCGGCATGTTCCACTTGTCCCGTCGCCTTCAGCAAGAGAAGGCTGGCATCGGGATCGGCGGGATTGATGCGTCGACCCATGCTGTCGCGGGTGACGGCATAAAAATCTTTCGCCGGTTCGAAACCAAACAAAGACAGGCGGAAGCCTCCCTTCCCTTGAAACGAACCGTGGCACGAACCTGCGTTGCACCCCGCCCGGCCGAACAGTCCCATCACGTGACGCTCAAAATCGACAGTGTTGATCACGGTTCCGCCGGGAACCTCGACCGACGCCTTGGCAGGGACCACACTGCCGGCTGCGACGAGAACGAAGGCCAAGATCACGCGTGTCAACATGCCCCGAGGCTCCAAAACGAGAACGCTGTGTCGTCCAAGAACGACGCCACCATCGCATCACTTCGCCGAATACTTGACCCGAGTCTGAAAAATCGCCAGTGGGCAAGGGGGGGTGTACATTATTATCGTTAAGACCCAGCCGGTGTACAAGGGCCAAGTTGATCGGCTTTGTCTATCTAACCCCGACGCGAGGAAAACGGACCGGTTTTTCTCCGACCGCTGTCCACACTGTTAATCTCGCCTACGCCATTCGCGACGCTCATCAGGCAGCGCCGGTCATGGATCGACCCAGCAGAAGCCCCAAGAGGAACGACAACCCGACGAGCGTAACAATGAAAATCAGCATGATGGTTACAACGCCCGGCGTCAGCCAGATGCCGCGGGCAGGGACCAGCGGTGTATCACCGCCCGGGAAAGTCAAATTCGGAGCGGGTACCACATCGAAATCGACGCCGCCCGCCGCACCACCGCCGGTCGGCGGCGGTGCGCTTCGCGGTTGCTGAACGGGCAATGGAACGGGGGCCGAAACAGCTGCAGGCATCGGTCGCGGGACCGGCATCGCGCCCACGGCTGGTTTCGCTTCCTCCGCGTACTCCAGCAGTTTTTGTACTTCGTCGTTGTCCTCGAAGGCCGCGGCGGGGTTGGCGGCCGCCTGCTCGGCGGCCTCTTGGGCGGGATCGGGGGCCGGCACCACCACTTGCCCGCCGCACTTCGGACATGTGACGACCGTGCCGACCTTGCGACGAGAGATTCCCATCAACTGGTTGCAATAAGCACAACGAAATCGAACTGGCATGGGACGGTTCCCAACGGCGGTCACGTCCGACCGCTTTCGATTCGGGGGAAAAACCAGGCGACACTACACAGATCGCTTGTTCGTCTTATTGTCGCAGATTTCGTCGGCTTCGCAACAAGTCCTTGATCGTCCGACACGTATCGGCGAGAATAACGTAGCAGTTGTACCGACGTCAGCCAGCCGCGGCGAAGGGAAATCGACATGAGGATGCGCCCGCTGACATTGATCGTAGTTTCTTGGGGTGTGGTCGTCGGCAGCGCTGCTGGCCAAACCAACGAAGCGACCATCGTTTTCAAGGATGGCTTTACCATCAAAGGACGGGTGGTTCAGGCCAAAGACGTGCTGCTGGATCAGAAGACGGGTGCTACGTTCGTCATTCCCAAAGACGGCAGTTTCCTTTATGTCGACGACGACGTTCGCCGCTTCACCTTCAGTCCCCACCAAGTGCAGGACGTCATCCCCTCGAAGGCCGGGGAAACGCGCCGCGATCTGCCGAACATCCGTTTGCAAAAACCGACGACGCGCACCAATCAATTCCTACCCGGCTGGACGATCGAACGATATTCGCCGTGGAATGAGAAGTGGGAGCGCGTGCTGACGGTGAACACCGGCCGCGGCAAGATCGACGTGCGCCAGCGGATTATTTTCATGAGTCCCTGGCAAACGCACATGATGTTGGTCGAGTACAACGTCGACCAGCAGTTCCTGACCAAGGAACTCGGTCCGGCCTTCGTCGTAGACATGCTCAACAAATACTACGGTTGGAAGAAAAACCTCAGCGAAGTCGATAAACGGCTGGCCATTGCCCAATTCGTCTACCATGCCGGTTGGTACGGCGTCGCTTTCGAGGAGTTAAATCGGCTGGTCAAGGAGTATCCGGAAACAAAAGAGCGAGCCGAGGGCCTGATCGAGCAACTCAAAAAACTGCGGGCCGCGCTGTTTGTGGAAGACCTGGAACGGACCTACCGTCTCGGCCAGCACACCGAAGCCCAGGGGCGAATCGCTGCCTACTTCAAGCAAGACCTCGCCAAAGACGCGACGGAAAAGCAGCACATCAGCGTCGTCGACCTCAAGACTCGGTACGAAACCGCTAACGCCAAGCTGCACCAAGCGAGGCATTTCCTCAAAACGCTGCCGACGCTCGTCGAGCTGTCGAAACGCCCGTTCTGGACGATCGCAGCGGCAACCATCACGGAAGAGCTGATCCTCGACAACCTGGCGCGCCTCGAAACCTTCCTCACCTTCGCTCAGCAACACGAGCGTGAAATGCAATCCACGGGAAAACCGTCGCACTCGGCCGAGGAGGTGTTGGCCATCGCCGTCACGGGCTGGTTGCAAGGCAACAGCCTCGCCGAGCCCGATGTGACCATGGCCCATAAGTTGTTCAAAGCGCGCATGATGGTGCAAGAGTATCTCAAGACCGAGGAGCGCGACGCTCGGCTGAAGCTGGCAGCCGACTTCAGCCGTGAACACGAACTGCCGATCGATATGCTGGCCCGCCTGCTGAAGCACCTGCCGCCCGTCGTGCCGTATGATAAGACCACCGACAAGGAGCAGCACAAACTCGACATCACCATAGCCGATGGCGTCGCCGGGTCGTACCTCGTCCAGCTGCCGCCGGATTACACGCCATATCGGCCGTATCCCGTTCTGCTGGCGCTGCACAGCTCGAGAGACAAGGCTGCGGACATGGTCGAGCGTCTACGCGAGTTGGGAGCGCACCATGGCTATGTGATCGTGGCGCCGCTGTGGTCACCCGCCGTCAAAGGCAGGCCGACGACCTACCAGTACTCGGTGAGCGAACATCTTCTGGTGCTCGACACATTGCGCGACGTGCGGCGGCGCTTCAATGTCGATTCAGACCGGGTCTTTCTGTTCGGTTGGGAGGACGGCGGCGCCATGGCCTTCGATATTGGTCTAGCTCATCCGCACGAATTCGCCGGCGTGATGCCGTTCAACGCCTCGGTCGCGACCTTCCCCGCCAAATGCTGGTCCAACGCCCAGTACCTGCCGTTTTACGTGGTCGACGGTCAGGCAAGTCCCAGCAATTCCAAGGAGACCGCCGCTCTGATGCGCGAGTGGGTCCGCGGCAATTATCCGTCGCTCTTCGTCGAGTACCGCGGCCGCACGTCGGAGTGGTATGCCTGGGAACTCCCTCCCATGGCGGAGTGGATGAATCGCAAGAAACGTTTCCACCCGACACGCGAACTAGGTCGTGGCCACACTGCCGGCGGCCCGGGCGAGGAATTTCGCACGTTGCGGCCGACGAATAACAAGTTCTACTGGATTAGTGCAGCCGGCATCGACGAACGCCATCTGGCCGATCCCGCCGATTTCCCCAAACATCCTCGCCCGGCCACCGTGACCGCCAACATCTTCCTCGGCAACGAGTCCGGAACCAAGGCGGCGCGCATCTGGAACCAAATCTCGATTCGCACGACCGGCATCAAACAGCTCACGGTTTGGCTGGCCCCCAACATGATCGATTTCACCAAGCCGACGGTAATCCGCGTCAACGGCCAACAATACGGCAAGGAACGTGTCGTCGCCCCGCACCTGCCCACGATGCTCGAGGAGTTTTATCGCTCCGGCGACAAGGATCGCATTTTCTACGCCAAGGTCGAGATCAAATAAAGCCGAGCTGAAGCGCGGCTCGGCTCTTTCAGGCGAACCAGTTCGGGTCGCATCGTCCCGTCACTTTTCCCCGGAATTGATTGCGAGAAGCGCCTCGCTCGCGGCGGCCCGGACTTCAGTGTCTTCGTGGTTCAGTAATTGCCGTAGCGACGGTATTGCGGCACGGGCCGGCGTCCCGATGCGTGCCAGGGCGTCGCAGACATCGCCGATGACTTTGGCGTCCACGTCGCGCTGGCCGAGCACTTCGATCAAATTCGGCACGCCCTGTGCCGCCGCCTCCGGTCCGAGGGCCAGCAAGGCCCGAATCGCCGCTTTGCGACATTCGCCGTCGCCGATCATGACGGCTTGTGCCAAGGCCGGTGCCGCCGCCTTCGCGGTTGGTCCCATCTTTTCCAGCGTTTGCGCCGCTACGGTGCGAAGCCCCAAATCAGTATCGCTGAGCAGCTTGGCCAAGCCGGGCACGGCGGCCGCGATCCGGTCGCTGGACTTGACATTGCCCAGCGATTTTGCCGCCGCCCAACGGATTGTGCGATCTGGGTGGCTCAGGTTGGCGATGACTCGGTCCGCCAACGGCAGAGCCAAGTCTTCTTCCAGCAGCAACACAAAGATCATCGCCGGTTTGCGAAGCCGAACATTCGCTTCGGCCAGCAAATCGCCCACGAGAAGCAGGTCGCGCTTCAGAAAAGAAGTCAGCGGATCGGCGGCGGCAAAGAGGGCCAACGGGTCGCTATCGCCGTAGTTCGGCAGGCTCGTGATTCGTTGCCGCAAGCGGCCGCGGGCACTGCCGATGTGCATCAAGGTTTGTACTGCGGCCTCGCGGATGGCCACATCAGAATCGGTCAGCACCGGCGGAACCTTGTCCAACAAGTCGCGCAGGGCAGCAAAGGCCCGACGAAAGCCGGCGAGCTCGACGCGGAGTTCCTGGGTTTTGGTAGCGACTAGCTCCTGCTCTGCCGCCGTGAGGGGCCGGCCCACGGGG
>JANWVS010000094.1 GCA_025056835.1 Gemmataceae bacterium
TGCCGCGCTCGGCGACGACCTGGTCCACGACAGCAACCGGCGGCTCCGCCAAGATGCTAACCGACGGGTAGACGATTTGCAACTTCAGATGGGCTGCTTCGTCGCGGATAAGCACCGCCTCGTTTTCCCACGCCAGCAGTACATCGCCGAGTTTGTTCTTCACGAAACTCTGGGCCGAGCCGCGCGCTCCGGTATCGAGCTTGACCACGTTGCGATACAACTTGCGGACGAATTCGACGGCCTCGGCGTCGGATCCCTTTTTGTGTCGTTTCACGTAGCCCCACGCCGCCAGAAAGTTGTACTTGGCACCTCCCGACGTCAAAGGGTTGGGCGTCAGAATTTTGATCCCCGGTCGGACCAAGTCGTCCCAGTCGGTGATCCCCTTGGGATTGCCGGTTCGGACCAAGAAGACGATAGTTGAGGCATACGGGGCGGCGTTGTACGGCAGGCGTTTTTGCCAATCGGGCGCGATCAGTCCTTTGCGGGCGATGGCATCGATGTCCCCGGGTACGGCCAAGGTGACGACGTCGGCTTTCAGACCGTCGATGACCGCCCGAGTCGATGCCCCGGATCCGTTGTGCGACTGGGTGATCCGGACTGCTCGTCCTTTGGCGGCTTGTTCGGCAATGAAGACCTGGTTCAGCTCTTGGTATAGTTCCCGCGTTGGATCGTAGGAGACGTTGACGATCTCCGTCACAGTACCGTTTGTTGACGGCGCACCAGAATCGGTAGCTGTGCTGCCACAGCCCAAAAGGCACGCCAGCAGAACGGCCGGTGCTGGCCGACAGCTTACATAGCGGTATCGAATCACCTGAGCCTGAAACATAACGTTACTATCGTAATCATGATTATAGTGTATCGCTTGTCAACGGCCAAATGAAACTAACACAACGCCCCAGCGACGTCCGATACCGTCGGCCCCAATCCGTCGATCCGGGGCCTTTGCCTGCGCCGGAGGTGACAAGCCTGGCAGATTCAAAGATGGTCGCTTCGATTCGAGTTTGAATGATTCGTGATTTGTTTAGTAATGTATTGAGAGGGACACGATTGCGGGATGATGTTTCATGAAGATCTCGGCGAAAGCGGAATACGCCTGCTTGGCGTTGGCGGAGTTGGCGTTGCGACACGAACGCGGCCAACCGACCAGCCTCAAGGTGATCGCCGACAAGCACGCCATTTCGCAGGCCTTCCTGATGCAAATCTTTCTTCAACTCAAAGGGGCCAAGCTGGTGCAGAGCGTCCGCGGCGCCACCGGCGGCTATCAACTCGCCCGGCCCCCGAAGCAAATTCCTCTCGGTGAAATCATCGACGTGATCGACGGCGCTGCCAACGAGAGTTTTGCCCTCGGCTCCGTGCCGCCGACGCCGGTAGTGCGCGCCTTGGTGGATGTTTGGAGACAAGTTCGCCGAGCGGAACGCAGCGTGCTGGAAACCGTCACGTTAGGCGATTTGATACTCCTGGCCCGCGACGGCGGTTCCGGCGATTACCAGATCTGAATTTCGGAAGCATCGAGCGACCCGCACTCATTCGGGTTGATCGTCGTGGGCACGCGCGAGCGACTTGATCGGGCACGGGAGCAACGAGTAGTACGCACGGATGCGACCCGTGCGGAACGGGCAGCGCCGAGACTAATTCAGCTTGAACATGTTGACGGCGCCGCCGTTGACGGTCATCGTCTTGGGCTGGGGCGCGGCGGGCGTCTTCACCAGTCCAAACGACGGCAGCTTGGGAGGCCAGCTGCCCAGGGTAATTCGCGGAAACATGGTTGACATGTTGACCACGCTGGGGGAACGAAGTGCGCCGGTCGGTTGCAAGGTAGTCGAGGGACTGTGAACTTTCATGGCGGCGCTGGGATTGACGTACTTCATATTCAGTTTGCGAGGATCGACGCCGGTGAAAAAGGAACCGGCGGAGCCTCCGCCGACCGGCTGTTGCGCGAGCACAGGAAGTACCAGCGCCGCGGCGCTCACGAGGCTTGCCAACCACCAAGTCTTGCGCATTTTCCGCCTCCGTGCCTTGCGTACCGAGCGATCCTTTAGAGTTCAGAGGTAGAGGCAGCACCATAACCGACCGGCCGCCGTTGTCAAGAACAAAACAATATCATGCCCTTTCCGGGACAACGCCTGACTTGGACATGGGCAGTTGTCACGTTCTTTACGGACGTGCGTCGATCCGAAGTTGCCGACCGCTCGCCTGCTTTGCCCCGGCCGGCTCTCGCGACCAGACTAGCGGGTGAGAGCTTCTGCCCTTCAACGTATCGAATGGACCGTCGAGCACTCGCCGGCCAAACGAGTGCTCGACGGATGAGTCGACCGTGTGGTCGCTTGGCGTCGTGCTTACTCCGCTTTGAGCAGCACGAAGTTGATGCCGCCCTGGGAGGTGAGCACTTGGAGCAGCACGCCGCGGGCCAAGTTGGCCGCTTCGAACGCCTGGTGAGCGGCGGCAGCATTAGCCACTTTGCGATCGTCGACTTTGACAATGACCATGCCGCGCCGTAAGCCGGCCTCGTGGGCCAAGCTGTTCGGATCAACCCTCGAAATCAACGCCCCTTTGGTGCCGGGACGGAACCCGAACGATTCCGCGGCATCGTCGGTCAGGTCTGCGATTTCCAAGCCGTACTTCTCGAGGGTTACCGTTTCCGGTTCGGTCGTTGGCCGCCGTACCGGGGCGCGCGAAACCAGACCGAAGTCCTTGGGTTGCTCGAGGATCGTGACGGGCAACTGAAGATTTTTACCGTCGCGGAGAACCTCGACGACCGTTTCTTTGTTGATGGGCATATTGACGACCGTCTCTTGCAGGTGCTTGCCGTCACGGATCTTCTTGCCGCCGATCCCGGTGATAATGTCGCCGGGCTGGACGCCGGCTCGCGCCGCGGGACTGCCTTCGAGCACCTGGCCGACCACGACGCCGACCTCCTTGGGCACACCGAGACGCTCGGCGACTTCCGGATCGAGATCGCGCGTCGAGACACCCAGATAGCCGCGACGGACCACACCTTCGGTTTGCAGCTGCTTAGCGACGTTCTTGGCCAGATTGCTTGCAATCGCCAAGCCGACGCCCTGGAAACCGCCGGTTCGGCTACGGATGGCGGCATTGATGCCGATGACCTTGCCGTCCAAGGTCACCAACGGACCACCACTATTGCCGGGATTGATCGCGGCGTCGGTTTGAATGAAGTCTTCATAGAAATTCATATTGAAACCGGCGCGGCCCTTGGCACTGACGATGCCCTGTGTGACGCTGCCGGTCAATCCAAAGGGAGCGCCCACGGCCAGCACACGGTCGCCGATCTCCGCGGCGGCGCTATCGCCGAACTCGAGGTAAGGAAACGTCACCCCCTTGGCGTCGAGGATGACAATGGCCAGGTCGGTTCGGGGGTCGGTGCGAATGGCGCGCGACGTGAATTTGCGGCCGTCGTGGAGCGTTACCGTGACACTACTGGCCCCTTGCACGACATGGAAATTGGTCAGGATCACACCGCTGGGGTCGATGAAGAAACCCGAACCGAAACCGACTTGAGGCAACTCATTGAAGTCCGGAAACCGATTAAACTCTTCGAAGAAGCGCCGGAACTCTTCTGGCAGACGTGGATCGTCGATCGGCAGTTTGCGTTTCAATTTGACGGCGACATTGTTTGCTTTGGCCTCTAAACTGACGACCGCCGGCAACACTTTTTTCACCACGTCGCGATACGACGTCATTTCCCTGGGAATGGTCGTTCCAGGCGGTGTCGCAGTTTGACCAATCAAACGATCACCGACGAGATAACCGCCGGCGACGAATCCCGCCAGCAGCAGACCAACGGTCCAGGGCCAGGATCTCATAGTTAGGTCCTCCTTTCTGTGCCTGAACTTTTCACTTGGGCGAAATAGCGCTCTCTAATACATCATACGCGGGCAGCTCTTTCCAAGATCAACCGTTCAGCGTCATCATCGACGACGGTTCACGGGTGCCGGGAGTCCTCTAGCCACGGTCGTAAATCGGTCCGAATCTTTTGAAAAATAACGACTTGCGCCACAATGGAACGGCCCTGTCATCGTTGGGTGACGGATCGTCACCGAGACCGCGCTTACCGGCAGCAATCACGAAATCCGGCTGAGCGGCGAACCCCAGCTTGGCGGCCTCGGCGCGATGAAATGTGCAAAAGTCTTTTATAACGTTGTCAGCCAGCAACGCCGGCCAACGCTCTCGGCGCAAACCTTCCTTGGCGAGACGACAAAGAAGCCTCGGCGCACCGGCAAACTAAATAAGTGAGACGATTGAGAAAAACTACGCTATTTGCTCACGTACGAATCAAATACTCGTACTTTTTTCCAGCTGTCCCGATTCTCTTTGATAAACTCCTCGTGGCGCGGCGCGGTTTGGTAAGCATCGTGCGCAGCCTTGTCCTTGAAGACCAGATGCAAGGCCACGTCGAAATCCAGATCGTTTACGTCGCGCTTCAAGTCTTCACACAAGACCCCTGCCGCGAAAAATACCGTGCCCGGGTGGTCGCTGAGATACTTCTTGCAGGCCGCGACCAGTTTCTCCTTGGCCTGCGGCGTCGGCTCCTTGAGCGAAAAATACACCATGTGTGCGAGCATGCGAGTCTCCTTTGCTCCGGCCTGAACGTAGGCCCCTCTACCAACGTACCATGCAGCAGCCACCAGCACCGCCAACGCCACCCCGCAGATCACCTTACGCATCGGAGCCACCTCAACGTTATTCACTTGGACCAAACAGATTGTGAGTTATCATAGACAGCTCTCATGTCCGGGGGCAACCTGCCCGGGAGAGCATTTGCGGCAAATCACGACTACCGACGAACTACCCGAAACCATCAAGGAACCGACATCGGCTCCGCTTGATCGCGAAAGTGATGACAACCGGCAACGCGCCGGTGGTCAGCAAACCGTCCGTCATGATTGACGGGCGCGATGCCTGACCTGGGTCGCGCGTCGAATGCAACCTCCTGCGTCGTCCATGCCTTCCAACACGGCGCTGACGCGAGAGCGTCACCCCCCTAAAATATCGTGCCGAGGCACGCTTTCAGGCGTGTTGCGTTCCCTCATTGGCAGGGCAACGGGTTCGGCGCCCGTTTGCGGGAGAAACCATGTCGGCCGCCGCACACGAATTTCAAATCGAGCGCCACGGCGAAATCGCCGTCGTCACGCCATCGGCCAAAGTCGAAGAAATGCACGAAACGATGATTGAACAAGCCGCCCGCATGGTCGTGCAGTCGTTACGCGCCGACCCCCCGGCGGGCATCGTGATCGATCTCAGTAAGGTCAACTACTTCGGCTCGGTGTTTGTTTCCTTCCTGTTGCGTTGTCATTCGCTGGCCAAGAAGCACGGCAGCGAGATTGTCCTGGCCGGACCATCCGAACCCGCCCGCGAGCTTTTGAAGTTGCTCGACCTCGAAACACTCTGGGCTATTTACGACGGCCGTCAAGAAGCCCTGGCCGCCCTCGCTGGCTCCGATTGAATTAAGGGATAGCCGTCGCAGGAGCGAAATCAGCAGCCCCCAACGACCCGACCATGCACCTGGCCGTTTTGATCAGCGGCGGATTGGACAGTGCCATCCTCCTCGGCGATGCCTTGCGGCGCGGCGAGTGGGTCCGGCCGATTTACGTCCGCTGCGGCCTGGCCTGGGAGCGGGAGGAATTTACCGCCTTGACGCGCTACTTGGCCGCGCTCGCTTGTCCGCGGTTGGCTCCCTTGATCGTGCTGGAACAGCCAAGCGGCGACTTATACGGGGAGCATTGGAGCGTCACCGGTCGTGCCGTCCCCGATGCCCAATCGCCCGACGATGCCATGTTCCTCCCCGGCCGCAATGTGTTGCTCTTGGCCAAGGCATTGTTATGGTGCCACCTTCACGGCGTGACCACGGTGGCCCTTGGTTCGCTTCAGTCGAATCCATTTCCCGATGCCACGGCTGAATTCTTTCAAGACTTTGCGCGGGTTGTCGGTCGGGCCGTTGCCGACGGCCGACTGAGCGTGACGGCCCCCTTCGCCGGCCTGACTAAGCGCGCGGTCATGCAGCTGGGGCGCGGAATGCCGTTGGAACACACCTGGTCTTGTATTCAACCGATCGAGGGCAAGCACTGCGGGGCTTGCAACAAATGTGCCGAGCGCCGCCGGGCCTTTGCCGACGCTGCCTTGCCCGATCCGACCCCCTATCAACACCGTGCTTGAGCTAGGAGGGCACGGTTGGCCATCGGCCAAGTACAACAGCGCAAGTTAGGGAAGGTAGCAGGTTAAACTTTGCCGGTTGCATGGTTTGTGCCGCTCGCAGCGAGGTTTCTCGCTCCGGCACCGACGGCTCTCATTTCGCTTCAACCGGCATGATCGTCGATGCAAGAACAGGTTTCGCGGCAGGAAGCCTCGGAACATACCTCGCAACAAGGAGGTTCCCGGTGAGCAACCACACTCGCTGGTTGGCGCTAGTCCTGATCGCCGCCAATGGCACCACGGTGTCGGCCCAAACGCCGACTCTGGCCGCTGCGCCCGTTTATCCGCCTTATCCGCCTTATTCGTATGCACGACCCGTGTCGAGCCAGCCGGCCTTGGCCCCCCACGTCGTCCGGCCAAACTCCGCGCCGATGCCGCGCGTGATGTATGTCCCGGCCTCGCCGACCGACTGGTTGGGCCTGCCGGTGGCGACATCGGCTCCGACCGTGCCGACGCCGATCGGCCGACCCACGACCCCGCCCGCGGCGTCGGTCGAACCGATCCAAGTCAGCCGCGTTAGTCGGCAGTCGCTCAGCACAGCCCTCGCCGGAGACAGCCGAGCCGATGCGCGAGCGGAAGCCGAGCTTGTGTCGCTTCGCCAAGACTTGGAATGGGAACTCGCGGCGTCCGCTAACTGCGGTGTGAACCATGCCTGCTCGTCGCCATCGGTGTCTTGTTCGGGACACCACAAAGCCATGGGCGGCGATTGCACCAATTGGCTGCCAAAAGGACACTGTACCTTACAGTTGCTCGGCGGCGCCTATGCCGACATATCCAGTGCCCATTACAACTGGGGTCAGGGCACTGTGCGGTTCGGTCGAGTATGTGATTGGGAATGCTTGGACTGTCTCCCGGGCGCCTTCGAATTTCTCGCAGAAGCGACGGCCGCGGCAAACTATGCCAGCGACTTCGGCAACCATTTTTACGGCGGCGGGTTGCTGATGCGCTACAACTTCGTCAAATTAGGCAGTCGACT
>JANWVS010000095.1 GCA_025056835.1 Gemmataceae bacterium
GCCGACGCGTTCCAGCAACTCGCGGGCGCGTTGGCGGCGCTGCCGGGCGGACATCCCCTTGGCATACAGCAGCGGCAACTCCACGTTCTCCAAGGCCGAAGTGCGCGGAAGCAAGTTGAAGTTCTGAAAGACAAAGCCGATCCGCTGATTGCGAACCCTGGCTCGTTCGTCGCTCGACATGGTGGCAATTTCCTGTCCCGCCAGCAGATAGCTGCCGCTGGTCGGCCGATCAAGGCAGCCGAGCGTGTTCATGAGCGTCGATTTGCCGGAACCCGATGGACCTACCAAGGCCACCATCTCCCCTTGGCGGATCGTGAGCGACACCTTGCGCAGGGCCACCACCTGCACTTCGCCCAAGTTGTAGACCTTGCGGACGTCACGAAGGACGATCAGGTCCATGGCGCCTCAAGTAACCATCGGGTGCCGCGTGCAGACGGCCCAGCCGTCGATCGTTTCGCTTGCGGCAAAAAAAGCCGGGCGTCCACTGGCTTGGGGGGGCTGAGCCAGAGAAACGCCCGGCAATCCTTGACGGCGAGGTTTCATCGGTGCGGTTCAACGATGGGAAGCTCCTCGCGTTGTCACTCCATTATAGCGCGGCAAGACAAGTGGCTATACAACTGTACCCATCGATCGACGGATTCCAGCAGCGCCCCAGTCAACCTCCGCCGCGCTGGTGCCACTAGTAATTCAGCCCGATGGAGATCTGGCCGCCGAACAACGTCATATTGCCATCGCGGCTGGAAGCGCTGCCGGCGTCAAAATAGGTCTGGTTGGCGACGCCGCCGCGGATGAACAAGCGCGTGCCGCCGAAGACCCGAGAATACTCGACGCCGCCTTCGAGTTCGCCGATGGGGATGGCGGCATTTTCGCTCGATTCTTTCGTGGTGACGTTAGTTTGCGCGATGCTGGGGTTGGGATGTACGATGGTTTCGGCGAACACGGCCCGTTGGCGTTGCGTCCCGAGGATTACGCTGCCGCGCGCCATGCCGTAGATCGACAAACCGGAGCGGCCGAATTCCCAACGGCCAAACCATGAGACCGTGGGACCGCCGCCGGTGAATTCGCGGTTCGACCGCAACGACGAATTTTCCGATTCTCCCGCGACGGGAACGTTGGTCAATGAAGCATAGTAGTCCTGGTTGAGCGAGAGGTAGCGGCCGCCTACGGAAACAATCATACCCAACCGTCCGCATTCCCGCGCGTACGTTGCCTCGCCGTCCAGCGTTTGCACGCGGAGGTTGCTGCGGAAGTATAAGGTGTCCTCGCCTTCACCGTTGGTCAGCAAGACGCCGGGCGATTGAAAAACACGAGCGCCGCCGTTGGGGTCGAAAATGGGCGACAGGTTCGGCGGAGCGGAAATCACGGTGTCCGCGGCGGCAAAGGGGTCGAGTGTCACGGTCCGCGAATCAGACTCACGATCGAAGTACAAGTATCGAGCACGGAAACCAACCCCACAGTGGCTGGTCCATCCGAGCCAAACCGCCGGCGTCACCTGGAAATTCCAGTCAAAATCTTGGGATGAGGAAGTTTGCGGCGGGTTATTGAAGCCGGTGGTGGTGACATACGCGACGTTGTTGGTGAAGTACGGTCGGAAAAAATAGAGGGTAGCGCCGCCCATGATGCCGCTGCGGACCGTCTCGGGCTGCTGCCCGTTGTTCAGCAATTGTACGAACGGGGCGGAAAGCGGTTCCATCCCCGGAATTGCAGGACCGTAGTCTTGGGCGTTGGCCGAAGCAGTGACGCCGCACAATGCCGAAGCGGCCAGGGCAAGCCATCGTTTACGGAGCATGGAAGCCTTCTCCTTCCTTGGCGGTTGGACCCCTTGCATCGTCTTGTCGCAAAGTTCGTATCGGGCGGATCGTAGCGGCTTGATGGGGAAAACCGATCGGTCGGAACGCGCCGAAACGACAGGCGGCCGCGCCAGTTGTGAAAATCGTCACGACTGCTACCAGCGGTACGACCGCTCCCACCGGCTTTGTCGGCGCGGCTTAGGCCAAGCTCGCTGCCTTGCCTGCCTTGCCCCCGCCTCGGGCCGCTGGCGGAAGGGACGCAACCAAGCAACCGAACTTGATCCGGGGCTTGCTGCGGGGCTGATGGCGAGCCGCTGTCGCCGGGCCCCGGCGTCGCTGGGGCGGTAGGATCGTCGTCGTCGGCATCGCTTTGCCATCCTTTACGCCAAGCTTGTGGCGCAGGTTGCGCTTAATTGTTGTGACGCGCTGGTTGCCCTATCTTCCTGCGACGACAATGTTGGGGTACTCTCCAGGTGGTTCAGCGACTTCGCCGAAGATTTGTTGGACATTGCCGCGACAGCTTGCAGTTCCGCGCCTGCAACTTGTCTCATCGAGCCGCATCGCCGACCTCGCTGAGGACCCCATGAGTTTGCACCGTCGCTGTATGCTGGTGCTCGGCGTTATCACGACTTGGTTCGCCGCCGGCGCCAGTGGCTCAGCGCAGGAAGCCCTTAGCCAGTCTCGTTTGCCTGCTGCCGAATTCCGAGCCAAGGACGCCGGACCGGCCTTCGCCAGCCGACGCACGCCGATCGTGCTGGCCGTCGAACGGGCCAAAGGGGCCGTGGTTAACATCCATAGCGAACGCCACCTGCTGGGCGGCGGCGATCATTTTTCGCTCGCTCCCACGCAGCAGCGCGTGAACGGTATGGGCACCGGAATCGTCATCGACCCGCGCGGCTACATCGTCACCAATCATCACGTGGTTGACGACGTCGCCGTGCTGCGCATTCGTCTGGCCGACGGCGCTTCCCACAACGCCACCGTCGTCGCCCGCAATGCGGAAATGGACCTGGCGCTCATTAAAATCGATCCGCCCCAACCGTTACCCACGATACCCCTGGGAACCGCCGCGGACTTGATGGTCGGCGAGACCGTCGTGGCGATTGGCAATGCTTACGGCTACGAACACACCGTTTCCGTCGGCATCGTCAGCGCGATCAAACGCGACGTCAGTCTGAATAAGGACATGTCGTACAAGTCCCTCATCCAGACCGACGCCAGCATCAATCCCGGCAATTCCGGAGGTCCGTTGCTCAACATCAACGGCGAGCTGGTGGGAGTCAATGTCGCCATCCGCGCCGGTGCGCAAGGTATCGGCTTCGCCATTCCGGTCGACCATATGATCCGGGCGGTGGCCGACATGTTGCGCTCGCGGCGGCGCAGCGGCGTCTACGACGGGCTGGTCTGCCGCGACCGCGTGGACATTTCCCACGAAGTGCCGAGCCGGTCGGTCGTGGTCGACCGCGTTGACGCCGCCAGCCCGGCTGCCCTGGCGGGCCTACGCGCGGGCGACACCCTCCTCCGCATCGGCGACACGCGCATCGTTTGCAGCTACGATGTCGAGCGGGCCTTGCTCGATAGTCGGCCGGGAGAAATCGTGCCGGTCGTCGTTCGCCGCGGCGACAAAGACCAGCGCCTGGATTTGGCCCTCGGCCATCCGGGGGGCGACCGTATCGTTCGCGGCCAGACCCCGACCGCCGGCGATACCATTTGGGCCAAGCTCGGGATCCAGCTGGCCCCCGCAGCGACGGAAACCGTCACGCGCGTTAATCGTCAACTCAACGGCGGTTTGGAAATCGTCGCCGTCAACGCCGATGGTCCCGCCGCCCGCGCCGGCATTCGCAAGGGAGATATTCTGATTGGCCTGCACAGTTATGAGACGCTCTCCGCCGAAAACGTCTTGTATGTGCTCACGCATCCGGAACGGGCGAACTTCTCGCCGCTGACCTTCTACATCCTCCGCGGTGGACAAGTTCACAAAGGCGTTTTGACGGGCATCAACTAAAGGCGCCCCGGCAGGCACTGAGGAACGGTGGGAACTTCCTCGGCACAGCGATCATCCTCAGGCGAATCGGTCGCTCTACTGCCGCGAAGGTTTCGTGCGTCGCCGGCGCCGGGTGGCGCACGATCCCTTCGTCTGGCTGTCCGCTGCGGCGCTGCTCCCGGCTCACGTCGGCGGCGCTTTGACTGCCTGGTGTACCAACTCACCGTCGCGGGTCACCAAGGGGCCGCGCGTCAGTTCGTCGTCAAGGTTCCAACGGAGTTGTCGGTCCTTGATTAGGTGCATGAGGTAGTTGGTCACCGTGCGGGCGTACATTTGACTGGCGTGGTAAGGCATTGAACTGGGCAAATTGACGGGACCATAAATGACCACGCCGTGCCGAACCACTTCGACCCCAGGCTCGGTCAGGGCGCAGTTACCCCCTTGCTCGGCGGCAAGATCGACAATCACCGACCCCGGCCGCATGGCCCGGACCATCTCTTCCGTGATGAGAATCGGCGCTTTCTTGCCGGGAACCAGCGCCGTTGGAATCACCACGTCCGCCCCGGCGACGACCTTGAGCATCATCTGCCGCTGTTTCTCATAAAACGCCTCGCTCTGCGCCTTGGCATAGCCCGTCGCCTCTTGGGCGTCGGCCGTTTCCAAGCCAAGCTCCACAAACTTCGCGCCGAGGCTTTCCACCTGTTCCTTGACCACCGGTCGCGTGTCGTAGGCCTCGACCACGGCCCCCAACCGACGGGCAGTGCCAATGGCCTGAAGCCCGGCCACGCCGGCACCGATCACGAAGACCTTCGCCGGCGCTACGGTACCGGCAGCGGTCATCAACAGCGGGAAGAACTTCGGCAACAGGTTGGCGGCCAGGAGAACGGCCTTGTAGCCGGCGATGGTGCTCATCGCGCTGAGAGCGTCCATCGGCTGCGCCCGTGTGATGCGCGGCATTAGTTCCATGGCAAACGCCGTGACCCGCCTCGCAGCCAATGCCTGAATGCCCTCGACGTTGACGTAGGGCTGAAGGAAACCGATCAGACACGCGCCAGCCCGGAGTTGGTCGATCTCGGCGAGCGTCGGCGGTTGGACCTTGAGAATGACGTCGGCACAAGCCCACACCGCCGATTCGAGGCCTGCCCCTTTTTCGGCGTATTCCGCGTCTGCAAAACCCGCGGCGGCGCCGGCACCGCGCTCCACAACGACTTCCAAACCGGCTTTGGTGAGTTTCGGCACCAGCTCCGGCACCAAGGCGACGCGCCTTTCGCCGCTGACCACTTCCCGCGGCACGCCAACGATCATGCGTACCCCCCAAAAAATTGTCAACCCGTTTAGCCCACGCTTCTAGTCAGCGTACGCCAAACGGGTCGTCGGGAACAGCATGGTTGCGGCAAAGCGCGCCGAGCTACTGCACGAGGATGAACTCCTTGGTGTTGATGAGGGCCCACAGGATGTTTTCGTAGGCCAGTTTCTTGTTGGCGGCGTTGCGCTGGATATTCTCCAGGGCGACAGCCAACTGTTTCTCCGTCGGCCGACGGGCAAAGGCCCACAGGAACAACTCCTCGACTTTCTCCGCATCCGGTCGCGGATCGTTGACCATTTGATCGGCCCGCCCGCCGGGGCGAGTGAGCTTGTTCTGGATTTCGGTCGAGTTGAGCAAGTGCAGCGCTTGGGCCAGATTTGCCTCGGCAACCCGCTCGCACTCACAGGCGCTGATGCGCTGCGGTCGGCCAAACACGTCGAGGAAATACGACGGATACGATTCATCCGGCAACATCAGCGCCCGATTCGGGGCGAACCGGTCCGTCGGCAGGCCCGGGAAGGCCGCCGGGCTGCCGGTCACTTGGGACACGGCGTCATAGAGCACCTCGGCCGACATGCGCCGCGGGTAGTAACGGGCGAATGCTTTCTTGTCGTTCTTGTTGAATTCGTTGGGCACGGCGCTGAGCTGATACGTCCGACTCTTGCACATGACGCGGATCAAGTGCTTGAGACTGAAGTTGTTATTGATCAACTCCTGGGCCAAGGCGTCGAGTAGTTCCGGATTGCTCGGCGGATTCGTGACGCGCATGTCGTCGACCGGATCCACCAAACCCTTGCCGAAGAAATGGGCAAAGTAGCGATTGACCACGGCCTTGGCGAAAAACGGATTTTTGGGATCGACCATCCAATCGACCAGCCGATGCCGCGGATCCTCGCCCGGAGCTAATTTCACTTCTTCGGCGTCCAGTGCCTTCATGACAGCCGGTCGATTGGTTCGGGTGTTGGTAACTGTGCCTGATCCTTTGTTGAAAATGACTTGGCGAGCTTGGTTCTGGTTCTGAACCTGCACGCCGGGAGTGGGCACGGTCTTGCGGCCGATTTGGGCGAAAAAGGCGGCCATACCCCAATAATCGTCCTGGCTCCATTTCTCGTAAGGGTGATGATGGCACTGGGCGCAAGCCATGCGCACACCGAGGAAGAGCTGGCACGCATCGTCGACGAACTGCTCCGGTTTTTGCAAATCGCGGAACCACATCGTCGGCGGGGCCTTGGATTCGTCGCCCACCGCGGCAATGATCTCGCGAACAAACTGGTCGTAGGGCTTGTCGCGAGCGATCGCCTCGCGAATCCAGTTGTGAAAGGCAAAGGTCCCATAGGCGCGGTTCTGGTTCTGGTTGTTGCCGCGCTTCACGCGCAAGACGTCGGCCCAGCGGTTGGCGAACAGATAACTGTACTCCGGAGTCTCCAGCAACTCGTCCACCAATTGGTCCCGCTTGTTTGGATTGGGGTTGGCCAGGAAGGCCTTGACCTGCTGCGGCGTGGGCAACGTACCGGTAATGTCATGGTAGACCCGTCGGATGAAGACCTCGTCGCTGGCCAATTCCGACGGCATGATGCCAAGCTCTTGCCACTTCTTGAGCGTGTAGCGATCGACGATGGTTTTCGGTTCAAACGTGTACTCCGGCAGTTTCACTCCCAAGGGAACCGTGGCGCGAAACGTCGCAACCTGCCCCTGGTAGCGGGCCATCACCGCCGCCTCGCCGGACATCTCAAGGGAGCGGACAAGACCATTACCGTCGACCACCGCGATGTCGGGGTCATTGCTCTCGTACTGGGCCCGCGAGGTGACGTCGACCACGCTGCCGTCGCTGTAGTGAGCCAGGACGGCAAATTGTTGGCGGTTGTTGCGCGTGATGATCCGTTGCTCCGGAAAAACCGTGATCTTGGTGACCACCGGGTCAGTCGGACTGCCAAAGGGCATCCCGGAGGCGATCCAACGCCGAACCAGCTTGTACTCGTCGGAACCGATCTCCATGCGCTTACCGCCGGCATGGGCGACCACGCCGGTTGCTTTGAGCAGCAACAGGCTGCTCTCGGGTGCGGCGGGAAGCAGCCGCC
>JANWVS010000096.1 GCA_025056835.1 Gemmataceae bacterium
AAGCCGCCGCTCCGGGGGCCGACAAAGAAACGACGCCCCGCGACTTCACGGAAACCGTATGCTGGCTGCCCGCCCTGGTCCTGGCGAACGGCGAAGCGGAAATCGCTTTCGATCTGGCTGATGCAGTGACCCGTTACCAGGTGACAATTGTCAGCCACAGCCTCGACGGTCGACTTGGCGCCAACACTATGGAAATCGCCGCGCGCCTGCCGTCTGGCGTCGAGCCGAAATCGCCTCAAGAATAAGCGCCTGCCGGCAAACCGTCTATTCCCGTCGCCACTCGCAACGACGTCGCCGCGCCTGCTTACGCCCGGCTCGACGTCCGCGCCTGCGGCCGCCAATCGGCCGATCCCGCCTTTCGCGAAACGGCAACGCGCCGCCTCGACATAGTTCCCAACGAACCAACACGAACGTCCTTCGCTTGACCGGCTGCCGCCGGGAGTTTACCATGTGCAGGCGACACGGAGGTCAGGCATGGTGGTCGGACTTGAGCAACGATTGAGCATCCCCAAAGCGACCGCCGCCTGGCGCGACTGGCAGTGGTTGTTGCTCCTGCTGGTTTTGGTGGTGCCCTTGCGGGCGTGGATGGTGGTCAACACCGAGGTCTTAGCCCGCGACAGCATCGGTTTCATTCGCTACGCACTTCTCTTCGATCAACATAGCTGGGCAGAAGTAGTTCAAACGATCGACCAGCACCCTGGATATCCCTGGGCGGTGTGGGCGGTATCCGTGCCGATGCGGCGGCTATTTGGTCCGGCCACGCCGGAGTTGATGCGGCTTTGTGCTCAACTTGTCAGCGGGTTGGCCGCGATTGCTTTGGTGCTGCCCTCTTACTACCTCGGCAAAGCCCTGGCCGGTCCGCGGCTTGCCTTTGGCGGCAGTTTGTTGGTGCAATGGTTGCCGACGACTGCCCATCACCTCTCCGATGGGATCTCCGAGAGTCTTTTCCTTTTTTTGCTGACCACCGCGTTGTGGAGCGCTGTTCGCGGTTGCCAAAATCGCCATTGGCTTTGGTTCGCCGCGACCGGTGCGGCATCGGGGTTGGCGTACTTAACACGGCCCGAAGGTCTTGTGGTATCGCTGGCGGTTGCCGCGGCGCTTGTCTTGGGCCAAGCGCTGCGCCCGGCGCGACAACCTTGGACGGCGGTCGCCGCCCAAGCGCTGGCGCTCTTGATCGGCTTGGTCCCTCTGGCCGCCTTATATACGGTGCCGGCGGGTCGGTTGACACGCAAACCGGCGTTGGAACGGATGCTGGCATCGGCGGGGAACGCAAGCACACCACGGCCGCTCCGAAGCGTTCCGCCGGCGATGTTGAGTGGCGATGCCTTTGTGCAAATCAGCGCGCCGATGCACCGCCTTGCTCGCGGCTGTTGGAGCTTGGCCGCGGAACTGGCGGCTGCCCTACATTATTTGGGCTTCTTCGCCGTCATGGCCGCCCTGCCGAAGTTGCCTGCAATGGCGGACGATCCCGGGCGCCGAGTCGTGGTGCTTTATTTCCTCGGCCATGCCATGTTGCTCGTGGTGCTGGCCACCGCTGCGGGTTACTTGTCGGATCGCCACGTCATTCCCATGGTGCTGTTGCTGGCCTACGCTGCGGCGGCCGGCCTGCAAGCAGTCGGAGGCTGGTGTTTGAGCTGTCGGTTTCGGCGTCGCGGCTGGAACGATCGGGCCGGCTTGCTGGTGCTGGCAGGAGTGATCGTCATCGTTTCACCGCAGACGTTGGCACGTTTACACGGTCATCGCGCCGGGAATCATGCGGCGGGGCTGTGGTTGGCGGAGCATTGGCGGCCGGGCGATATCGTGATCGACGATCATTGTTGGTCGCACTATTACGCGCGTCAGGTCTTTTTCGAGGGGCAGGACCCAACAGCGGCGCCGGACCACCGTGCCCTGTGTTACGTGGTCATCACGCGCAGCCGCAATCCCCGAGTCCAACCGCTGCGGGACGAGTGCGAGCGACGACTGCGCGGCATGAACGGCCAAGTGGTCTATCATTGGCCTCCCGCGGTCCCGGCAGCGGCGGCGCGCGTGGTCGTGTATGCTGTGCCGCGGTCAAGCAGCCTTGGCGTGCTGACCCGTGACGGTTTCGGGTCGGTTTTCAACGAAGGTTCGTGAACTCCAGTAATCTTCGGCAGCCCGGGCCAGGTCCAAAAGGGCTTCCATAGGCGGCGTGAGCAGATGGCGCCCTTGTCGGCCGACCTTGTCGGCCACGTGCGCGAGATCGAGCAGCGCCACCAGCGCCGGTGCATGCCGTTTGCCGCACGCCCGACAAATTGTGGCGGATCGCTCGGCATCGACCAGCCGCGGTCCCCGGCCCCAGCGCGTCAACGTACCACAGAGCGGGCAAATGGCCGATCCTGCCTCCTGAGCGAGCTTGACGAGGATACGATCCATACCGACGAACACCTTGAGTGAAAGACTGGGGTCGCCGGCGCTGTCGGCGACTTTAGGTTCCCGGGATTAGGCATCGGCAAGAAGGCGAACGAAGTCTGGACACGGTGAGAGGAAATCGTCGGCGCCAGGCCGAACCATGGGCCGAACTCACCTGGAAACGAAGCCGTTCCAACGGCAATAAGTGGTCAAACGACGCCGTCGCCGTGAAGTGGGGCAAAGTGTGCGGGTGGAAAACAGGCAAGGGGCGCAAGCGACGACGATCATGCCAAGGAGACGCCGGTAAGTCCTGCTGTCCACACGATTTCGTGGCCGGTAGACTAAAGTTGTTTCAGCGCGCTTCGAGACGGCTGTCATGACTGGCGACTCGAGATGCTTCATTCCGCACGGGCCGGCGCGGGCGGAACGGCTCTTGGCGGCTATCCATCCCGTGTGCAGTCATGATTTGCCCAATGTCGTTGTGGCCTTACAGGGACTGTTGCAATTGTTTGAATGGGACGAAGCGAGCCAACTGTCGGGGCAAGGGCGCGAACACCTTACTCGGCTACAATCTCTCGCGGCTAAGACGACGGCGATGTGCCACCATCTCAAGGAATTGGTGCGATTGCAGCGCCGTGAGGTGGTGCCCACCAGCGTGCGTTTTGCCGACTTGCTTGACGAGGTGCGCGCCGAATTGCGCCGCGCCATGCCAGACCTAAGTCTGGCATGGAACTGCCGTTGGGATGTTGGCGAGATTGTCGGGGACCGTCAGCTGCTCCAGGCCGGCGTCGTGGGCATCGTTCGCTCGGTCTTAACACCGGTCCAGGCTGCGGCCGCGGTGGTGGACATGGAGACGCACCCGGCACAGGACCGAGTGGAATGGACCGTGCGAATCCGACCGGACACCGCTGCGCCGGCTCTGCCTGTGGACGATTCGTCCCTCCTGGAAGGTCAACTCGCCCTTGATTTCGCCCGTATTTGTCTGGCTGTCAGTGGTGTCACCTGTGTCGACACGGATGCTGCTCTCAGTAGGGGTGTGTTCACCCTGAGTTACACTCTCTGAGCCGTCCATGGCTGAATCGTTGCAATTGTTCGTCGTCGAAGACGACAACGACATCGCCTTTCTGATTCGCAAAAGCCTGGAGCGCGCCGGCCATCGTGTGACGTGCTGCCGCACTGGTGCCGACGCCTTGATCGTCCTAAGCCACACCCAATTCCATCTGGTGCTGCTCGACCACCGTTTGCCCGACATGCAAGGATTGGAATTGCTGCGAACGCTCAATCGCGAACGCATCACCACCCCGGTCCTGATGGTGACGGCATACGGCGACGAGCATTTGGCAACCCAGGTTCTGCAGGCAGGGGCGTTGGATTACATTGTCAAGGACCGCGCCTTGACCTTCTTGACCGAGCTGCCGAAGCGCGTTCAGGAATCGGTCACCCGCCACCGCCTGCAACAAACCAATCGCCTGTTGATCGAAGCCCTGGAATCCGCTCGCGACGGCATCATGATCACGGATCTCCAGGGAACGATTCTGCACGTCAACACGGCTTTGGAGCAGATGTACGGCTACAGCCGGCAAGAACTTATCGGTCAGCCGCCGCGGCTTTTCAAGAGCGGCGTCCACTCGCGCGAATTTTTTGCCGACTTCTGGAAGACGATTCTCAACCGCACTTCCTGGCAAGGCGAAATCATCAATCGCCGCAAAGACGGCACCCTGCTCGACACGTCGCTGACCGTCTCGCCGATCGTCGACGCCTCGGGGCAGTTGACGCACTTCGTGGGCATTTACCGCGACATGACCGAGCGCAAGCAGATCGAACGACAGCTCTTCCAGGCCCAAAAGATGCAGAGCGTCGGCACTCTCGCGGGCGGCGTCGCCCACGAGTTCAACAATCTTTTGGCTGGTATTCAAGGCTACGCTTCCCTCGCCATGCGCGACCCGACGGTGAGCGAGTCGGTCTTGGAATTTCTGCACTTGATTGTCCAACTTTCGGAGCGGGCCGCCAACCTCACGCGACAGCTTTTGGCGTTCGCCCGCAAACCGGCCCTTAGTCGGCAACCCACCGCCATGGTTAAGCTGCTTGAGTCAACCGCCGACCTCGTTCGCCACAGCCTCAACATTCAGGTCAATTTCCACCGGCCCGACGACGAATCCCTGAGCGCTTTGGCGGACGCCAACCAGCTGCAACAAGCGTTGATCAACTTGAGCCTCAACGCCCGCGACGCGATGCCGAAGTCGTCCCTCGTCCCCCTTGAATTTCGCCTCCGCCGGTTGCAATTGGCCGGCGAGCTGCCGGCCTTTCCGCAGAATGTGCCGGCCGGCGATTATGTCGTCATCGAGGTCGAAGACCATGGCGTGGGAATGTCGCCCGACGTTCTGGCCCAAGCGATGGATCCGTTCTTCACGACCAAGGAAGTCGGCCAGGGAACGGGTTTGGGGCTGCCGGTGGTATTCGGGATTGTGCATGGCCATCAAGGACACTTGACGATCCGCAGCGCCGTGGGTCAGGGTACCTGCGTCAGCATCTACCTGCCGCGGCTGGCGGAGACGGACTTTGCTCCGGCCCAGCCTGCCGGACCACAGGTGCTCGAACCGGAACCGACGCCAAGCCGCCGGATCTTGGTCATCGACGATGAACCGGCCGTGCTCGACGTGGTGCGACGTTACCTGGAAATCGCCGGCCATCAGGTTGTTGGCGCCCGAAGCGGCGCGGAGGGTGCGCAGTACTTGGCGACCCAAGAACCGGTCGACCTGATTATTCTGGACCTCATGATTCCGAAGGAAGACGGCGCGACCAACTACCAAACCCTTCGGGCTGCGCGGCCCGGCGTGCCGATCCTAATATGCACTGGATTGGTACAAAATGATCTGGCCCAAACGCTTTTGAACCAAGGCGCGTGCAACGTAGTGCTTAAGCCGTTTCGGATGAACGAGTTGTGGTACGCAGTCAACAACGCCGTCAAAGCGTGAACCAAAAAAACAACGGCGCCGAGGCCACTGCCCCGCCGCCGTTGCTCGGCTTGCCTTGCCGCAATTGACACCTCTAGTTGGTTTTCTTTACCTTCTTGGCGCCCAATACACGGATCTCGGTCACTTTGCCGTCGTCCCCGGTGACGACGCGCGCTGCGATCCCTTTCTCGCCGATTTTCGTAAACATTTCGTTCTTTAAGCCACCTTCGATCGCCTCGCCGGCTTCAATTTTCTTTGTGTCCTTGTTGAATGCGCCTTTGACCACCTTGACATTGGCGGCGACGGTCAGTGTCACTTCTTCGGCACCCTCAAGCTTTTTCGTCTCCTTGTTGAATTTGCCGCCCTTCATCGCCGTGATTTTGTCGCCTTCGATCTTGCGAATCGAGATAGTAAACTCGTCCGCTAACACCAGCCCCATGCCCAACCCAAGCACGACCGCTACCGCTGCGACCTTCCTCAACATGATGTAAACTCCCTGAACACAAAATAATTGGGAACCCGCCGGCGTCGGCCGCCGGCGCCCGGCAAATGCGAGTCACTCCCCCCACGGGAGTTCGTTTGCCGAAGGTGGTTTCTCATGATCCTTGATTATGCGCCGACCTATGAAAAGTCCATGAGAAACAGTTCGAACCACCGTCGCTTTTCAATGTGCCGGTCCAAATGAAATTCAAGGCCAAGCTGGAAAAGCGGCATCGGAGCTGGTACCATCTGCTAAGTTCCGGCCGATGAGCGTCCGCCGTGCGCGCTGCGAGCCGACATTTGGCTCCAAGGTGTATTTCACCTAGCCGCCGCGTACCGTCACCAAACGGTACTGACGGTGCGACACCCCCACCCGACCCCGCCCAACCTTGATCAGGCCGGTCTAAGCGCGACGAAGGTTCCTTGGCATCGCCGTTCCGGCGATGGGGCGCCCTCCCGTGGCGTTCGACCGTCACCAAACGGGGATAACGGCTCCGCGGCGGCATACTCCCTGCTTGATTTTCCCTGCCCCGGTCCGAAGATAACGGTGTTGGACCGGCCCGCTGCCCTGTGAGAGCAATCATGTCGATTCGCGGAATCATTCCCCCCGTCGCCACGCCGATGCAGGCCAACGAGGACCTCGATTTGCCGCGTTTGAAGTGGTTCCTCGACCACCTCATCGCCCAAGGCGTCCACGGTATTTTTGTCTTGGGAACCAACAGTGAGTTTTATGCCCTGGATGAAAACGAAAAACAACAAGTGATCGCAACCGCCGTCGAGCATGTCGGCGGACGAGTGCCTGTTTACGCCGGCACGGGGGCCGAATCGACGCGCGAAGTGATTCGTCTCACGAAAATGGCGGAGCGTGAAGGGGTCCAAGGTGTTTCAATTATCACGCCGTACTTCGTATCGCCGAGCCAACAGGAAATTTTTGACCATTACCGTCGAATCGCCGAGCAGACGCGGCTGGCCGTTGTGCTGTATAACAACCCGGCGACTTGCGGCGGCGTGAAGATCGAGCCGGAAACGGTCGCCCGCCTGGCGGAGCTACCCAACATCTGCGGTATCAAGGACTCGAGCGGCGACCTGCAAAACACCCTCGAAATGATCCGTTGCGTGCCCGAATCGTTTAGTGTGCTCATGGGGCGCGACACCCTGATTTTCCCCGCCTTGATGTTTGGAGCTAAGGGCGCCGTACCGGCGACGGCCAATATCGTGCCGAAGCTGTTGGTGGAAATCTATGAGAAATTCGTGCGCGGCGACCTCGAGGGGTCGAAAGCGGCGCAGCTGCGGCTCAATCCCATACGCCTGAGTCTGGCCCTTGGGACAGCGCCGGGCGGTGTCAAAGCAG
>JANWVS010000097.1 GCA_025056835.1 Gemmataceae bacterium
GCGGCTTCTTCCTCGCCGAGAAAATGATGATCGGGAAACTGCGCGGCCAGGAAGTCGCGAATAACGCGCTGCGACGCGATATCGGCGTCGGTCACCAGATCGGCCCGGCCTTTCTCGCGGACCTGGAATTTCGCCCGCCATTCCGCCAAGACGTCGGCAGCGCGGCGCGCCGCTTCTTCTGCGGCGTCCCGGTACGTTAGCAACGTGGCCGCCATGGCTTCCTCCGCGCTTGCGTCATAACCAGCCTTGCCCCTCTTCGGCGATGATCCGCGCCAGGGCGTCGATCCAAGAGGGATGATCGTTGAGGCAGGGGCAAGCGACTAATTCCTCGCCGCCGGCGCGGCGGAACAAGTCCCGAGATTCGTGGCCGATTTCGTCAATCGTTTCCAAACAATCGACCGTGAAGCCTGGCAGTCCCACGAAGACGCGCTTGACTCCGCGCCGCGCCAGCGCTTGCAAGACATCATCCGTGTAGGGGCGCAGCCAAGGCTCGCGGCCGAAGAGGGATTGAAACGATTGCGTCCACTGGCCCTTGCCCCAGCCGAGGCGACGGACCAGGTGGGCCGTGGTCCGCTTGACGTGCGTGGCGTAGGGATCGCCGGCCTTGGCGTAGCGAATCGGGATGCCGTGAAAGCTGAGCAGATAATGGTCCGGCGTCCAGGGAAGTTGGGCCAGGCACTCGCGAAACCGGGTCGTCACCGCGTCGAGGTACGCAGGGTGATCGTAGTACGGCGGTACAATGCGCAGGGCCGGCACGCGGCGCTGCTTCATCAAGGCTTGAAAGAGCGCATCGGTAGCCGAGGCCGTCGTCGTTGCGGAATACTGCGGATACATCGGCACGGCAAGCAGGCGTTCGACGCCGCTGCGGATCATCTCCTCAACGACTTGGGCGACCGGCGGATTGCCGACTTGCATTCCGAAGCGGACGGGGATGCCGGCAAAACGCTCTTGCAACAACGCGGCTTGGCGTTTCGTCCAGTGCAGCAGCGGCGAACCGGTGGCCGCATCCCAAATGCGTTGATACTTCAGGGCCGATTGTTTCGGCCGCCGTGGGAGAATGAACAGGTGGAGAATCAGCTTCCACTTCCAGGCAGGCGCTTCGATGACGCGAGGATCGCTGAGAAACTGTTTCAGATACGGACGCAAAGCTGCGGGAGTGGGTGCATCAGGCGTTCCGAGTTGAAGTAAGAGGATGCCCAGCCCGCGCGCCGCCGCGCGCGGGCCGGCCGCACTGGTTTGTGCTATTTCTTTTTGCACCCTGGGCCTTCCTTGGGCTCTTGTTTCTCGGTGATGTGTCCCTCACCCGACGCCTTGAGCGCCGCGGATCGCTCGGCATTCAACGCGGTGTAATGCGCCCATTGGGCCGGCACGTTGGCCTCCGCGTAAATCGCTTCCACGGGGCATTCCGGCACGCATGCCTCACAATCGATACAATCGCCTGGATCGATCCACAACATCATGTCGTCTTGGTAGAAACATTCCACCGGGCAGACCGCCACGCAATCGGTGTATTTACAGTCGTTACACGGTTCGCAAACAACGTGCGTCATTTGGTTTCCCACCCAATCCCCAGCCCGCGGTCTGGAAATTCGCCTCAAAAACCGGCTCGCCGCGGGTAGCTGAGCCACAAGTTCATTGGCCGTGTTTCTATCATGCCTAGCGATCGTCGGCGGAACTGTCCAGAGCAACTGGGCACGGTCCGAAGGACGGGCAGGGCGGTTCGATGGTGCCATAAGTCCTTGTGCATCGGTCGCAAAAATTGTAGCCCGGCGACGGCGTCGCCGGCAGACGTAGCGCCGATTGCCTTCGGCGACCACGGCCGCTCGGCGGGGTTGGAGCCGATAGGAGGGACGGCACCCGCCCGGCGTGGAGCGGCGGGTTACTATCGACGAGGCGCGTACTACACAAATGAACCCATGGCGAATTCGGCTGCTCCCCCACGACTGGGCCAAGCACCCGCAGCGCTTGCGTACTTTGTGAAGTTTGTGCAGCCGACCCCCCGCAACGTAAACCTCGCTTTCCTTGTCTATGCGATTGCGTTACTATGTCGCTCGGCCGACGACGGTTGATTGCAGGAATCGACGGTGACCGTCGATATAGATGGACGTGCCGCCTGCCTTGCTTCCTTCGAGGATGGGACGATGCGCATCGCTGTCTTGACTGTGATAGTTTTGGCCCACGCCGCCAGCTCCGCCACGGCCCAAAGTCCCTGGGCGAACAAGTTGTTCGGCAATGAGCTGAGCCATGATTTCGGCACCGTCGCCCGCGGCACCCAACTGAAGCACTCGTTCAAGATGACCAATATCTACAAGGTGCCCTTGCAAATCACCGAAGTGCGCACCGTGTGCAACTGCGTGACCGCGACCGTGTCCACGAAGCTGCTCCAGCCCAACGAAACCGGCTACCTCCATGTCAACATGGATGCCGCACGCTTCAACGGCCCGAAAACGGTTACCATCTACGTCACGGTGGGTCCCGACTATGTCTCGACAGCGGCCCTGACCGTGACGGCCAATGCCCGACAGGATGTCGTCTTCAACCCCGGCGAAATCGACTTCGGCGTCGTCGCCAAGGGACAGGCGATGACCAAGTCGATCGACGTCGAGCACGCCGGCGACCCGAACTGGCGCGTCACCGAAATTGTCAAAAGCGGGGCCGCGCCCTTCGATCTCAAAGTCGAACAGCTGCCGCAAAAAGTCGGCGGCTTCGTCACCGTCGGTTATCGCATTACCGCCACGCTCCGTCCCGACGCCGTCCAAGGCAGTTTCAAGCACGAGGTCATTCTCAAAACCAACGACCCGCAAACGCCGGTCATTTCCTTCAACGTCCTGGGCACGGCCCGGGCAGCACTCCAGGTCGCTCCCAACCCCGTCAACCTCGGCAACCTGAAGGTCGGCAGCCAGGAGACGACGAAGTTTGTCGTGTCCGGCAGCCGACCATTTCGCATCACCGGCATCGACGGCCTTGACGCGAGCTTGACCGTTGCTCTACCCGACGCCGCCAAATCGACCCACATCCTCGAGCTGCGGGCCACACCGCAAACCGCCGGCACCATTCGCCGCCAACTCACGGTGCGCACCGACCTCGACGGGGAAACGGCAACGTTCACGGTGGAAGGCACCGTCGTCCCGTGAACCGAGGCGCCGATCATGGCAAGCGAATCGGCCCCCTTGGTGGTCGAGTTGCCAGCATCGGCCTCCCTCCCGAGTCTCCCTGGACAAACGGCAGCGAACGTTGGAGAATGACCTTGGCCTCAACAAAAATCCGCCATGTTTCTGGAGAGGTGTCCGAGCGGCCGAAGGAGCGGCACTGGAAATGCCGTGTGGGGGTCAAACCTCACCGCGGGTTCGAATCCCGCCCTCTCCGTTGGCTCACTCGGGCGGTTGGCGCGAGGCGCGGCAGTCTGAGCGCGTACGCCGTTGCCTTGTCGATGCGAATCCTTGCGCCGCGTCCTTGCTCGCGACTCGATGGCCAGTCAGGCGCCACACCCTAGGCCGTTCGCTTGTGCCGCAACTCCTTGTGCGTCGGTCGTAGACCGGTCCGGCTCGTGGGCCAAATGGGGACTTGCGCCGTCCTCGAACGGCCCTGGGCGCAGCGGGTGGGCGGGCGGAATTCGGCTTGTCCAGTTTGTGCTTTTTGCTATAGTGGGGCCTTGCGGTGACGGCGGCCGCGCCGCACAGCGCGTTCGTCGGAAGGCTCTGCGACAAGGATGTCGATCATGGATGAAGTCCCACGCCCCAAGCGTTTCGCTCTGGCCGTCTGGGCAGCCGTGGGGATCTGGAGCAGCGCGGCGGCGTCTGCTGTGGCCCAACAGACGCGGCGGTTTGAAGTCAGCGTCGGCGGCCGCCCGGCCGGCACCTATCACATCACCTACGAGCAAGACGACAAAGGCACCCTGACCATTCGGCAAAAGGCCTCGGTCCGGTTCGCGATCCTGGGCCTGTTGACCTATTCGTATGCGCTGGAAGGCGTCGAACGCTGGCGGGGGGAACAGTTGCAGGACTGGGAAGCCTCGGCCGACGACGACGGCACGCGCTGGACGGTTCGGGGCCGGCGCGAGGGCGATCAGTTTCGCGTCGTGGTCAACGGGCGCGAAAAGATGCTTCCGGCCGGCTTTGTCTTGACCAGCTATGCCCTTTGGCCGAGGGCCGTGCGGGAAGCCCAGAAACTCGCCGTGGTGGAGTCGGACACGGCCAAGGAACTGCGGAGCACCGCCACGGTGGTCGGGCAAGAGAACCGCCGCGCCGCGGGAGAGGTCATCGGCTGCACTCACATCCGTTTGCGCGGCGGAGTTCACGCCGACCTGTGGTACGACGCCGAATGGCGGCTCGTGCATCAAGAGTCGCTGGAAAGCGGCCATCGAACGGTCCTGCGTCTGGTGGCCATCGATCGCTAACACGAGGAGCAAACCATGGATCGCGAACTGCTCAGAAAAGAACTGCTGCGGCTTTTGGAGAACGAAACGGGAGTGCCGCGCGCGGAACTGCCCGACCACCTCGGCCTCCGCGAAGACCTCGGGCTCGACTCGGTCGATCTCGTGAGCCTGGTCATGCAAGTCGAATGTCAATTTCGCGTGCGGCTGGCGGCCGAGGAACTGACGGCGCTGAAGACCGTCGGCGACCTGCTGACGCTGATGCAGGCGAAGCTGGCGCCGGCCAGTGCGGCGGCGTAAGGAGATGAGTTGCGAAGGCGAGGCGCGGCCCGTCGGCTCGGACGTGCCCAGACCGGTCCAGCCGCCGCGGCCGCCGCAAAGCATGAGGGAACCGATGTCGCCAAGGACGCCGGCGAGGGTGAGTTGCGCCATAGCCGCGGCGGACGTGGTCCAAGCCGATGCCGCGCGGCTGGCGCAGTGGCGGAGCAACCCGGGCATGAAGCTGCCGGGCGGAGCGCTGCGGCATGTGGACGATCAAGCGGTGGCAGCGCTGGCGGCGGTGTTGCAAGCCGAGCGCCGGGCGGGGCCGGACTTCGTCCGCGATCCCTGCTGGGGAGTGGTGGCGGCGCCGCGCTATTTCGGCCGGGCCGGCTTGATTCAGGCGTTCCGGCGTTACGCCGTCGACGGCGCCTGGGGCATTGCCCCGCATCTGGTGCCGCAGATGTCGCAACACGCCGCTGCCGGGGTAGTAAGTCAATGGCTGGGACTGCGCGGGCCGAGCCTCGGGGTCGGCGGCGGCGACGGCGGCGTCCTCGAAGGCTGTCGGACGGCGGCGACGCTGGTCCAGAGCGAGAACGTGCCGGGCGTGTGGTTGATCGCCACCCGCTGGCAGCCGGAGCCGCGTTACGACGACCAAGGGCGGCCGTCCAGCGACGCGGTGTGTTGGGCCGCGGCCTTGGCCGTGGTCTCCGCGCCAGCCGTCGGCGCTGGTCCGCGCTTGGTGGTGGAGGCGGATCGGGTCGTCTTCGAGAATTTGCCCACCGACATTGTGGATGGTTTGCTTGGGAGCGCGGCGGCGAAGAGGGCAGCATGAGCGCGGTCGAGGTCGGTATCACGGGAGTCGGCGCGGTGACACCCCTGGGACACCGCTACGAGGAGATCGCGGACCGCCTCTTGGCCGGGCAGTCCGGCGTGCGCCGCATCGAGCACTTCGACGCCTCGCAACACCCCTGTCGCATTGCCGGGCTGATCGACACGATTCCGTGTCCGCCGGGGGTCGAGCCGCGCGTCTTCGCCCAAGGGCCGCGCCTGGAGCAACTGTTGCACGCCTGCTGCGGACTGGCCTTGGCGGACGCGGGGCTGTGGAGCGCACGCAGCGAGCTGCGCGTGGGGATCGTGTTGGGGATGGGGGCCGAATGGCTGATTCGCTGGGAGGACGATGCGTTTGCCGGCGGAGATGCGATGTACCACCCCGAGCGGCCGCACCAGCCCTTGGTGCGCCTCCTGCAGGAGCGGTTGGGGCTGCACGGTCCGGTGGCGAGCGTCGCGGCGGCCTGTGCCAGCGGCAACTATGCCATCGCCCAGGCGCGGCGGTGGCTTCAGCTGGGCTGGGCCGACGTGTGCCTGGCCGGCGCGGGCGACCTCGGCGTCAGCCGGCTGGCCTTGGCCGGGTTCGGCAATCTCCGGGCCTTGACGCGGCGCAACGACAACGCCGCAGCGGCCTCGCGCCCCTTCGACCGCGGGCGCGACGGCTTCGTGGCAGCCGAAGGCGGGGCCGTCTTCGTGCTGGAGCCGCTGACAGCAGCGCGGCGGCGCGGCGCACGCCTCTACGCCGCCATCGCCGGCTTCGGCGCCAGCAGCGACGCCTACCACATGGTGATTCCCAGTCCCGACCCGACCCCCGGGGCCACGGCCATTCGCCGCGCCTTGGCCGACGCCCGCTGCAACGTCGACGACATCGACTACATCAACGCCCATGCCACCAGCACGCCGGTGGGCGACATCGCCGAAGCCCGGATCCTTCACGCCGCGCTCGGCCCCGAGGTCAAGTCCATTCCCGTCAGCTCCAGCAAAAGCATGAGCGGACACCTCCTGACCGCCGCCGCGGCCTTCGAGGCCCTCGTGTGCCTCATCGCCCTCGACCGCCAAGCCGTGCCTCCGACGATCAATCTCGAGGATCCCGATCCGGAATGTGACCTTTGCCACGTGGCCCAGACGGCCCGCCCCCACCGCTTGCGAAGTGCCCTGTCCAATTCCTTCGGTTTCGGCGGCAGCAACACGTGCCTGATCGTCCGCGCCGCCTGAGGCGCCGCCCCTCCGCGCTCCGCTGCCTCAGAAAATGCTCACCCGCCGGATCGTGATCCGCCGCGCCGCGACGTTGTCCCCCGAGGTGCGCACACTGACGACAAACGATCCCTCGCGTTCGGCCCGCAAGCGCCAGGTGACGGGGCTTGGTCGCGGCCGGCCGTCGGGCGTCCTGCCGGACGACGGCGGTACTTGCTGCGTCGCCTCGTAGCCGGGCAGCAGCGTCATTCCCGGCGGCGGTTCGATGGTTGCCGTCCGATTCTGCTCGACGTCGGTGACGAGCGCGACGACCGAGATTTCGCCGTGGACCACGAACGACCCACCGAACGTCAGACCGACCTTTTCCGACTCGGCCGTCACGTTGCCCAAGCCATAGCTGAAGCCGATCACGCGGCTCTTGCGCGGCCCGAGTTCCTTGGGAGTCCAGTACATAACGACGGCGGAATCATCCCGGAAATCGGCCACCGGCACC
>JANWVS010000098.1 GCA_025056835.1 Gemmataceae bacterium
CGGCGTAGCGGCCGACGAGGGTGACGCGCTTCTTGCACCCATAGACCAGGATGACGCTCATTTGCAGGAGGATTTTGAGCTTGCGGGCGATCGTGGCCGCTTCGCATTCGGCGAAGGACTCGGAGCAATCGCCGCCTTGCAAGAGGAAGCGTTCGCCGCGGGCAGCCTCAGCCAATTGTCCGCGCAGGGCTTCCACTTCCCAGCTAGTGACCAAGGGCGGCAGTCGTGCCAAGTGGGCCAGCACCGCCTGGAGCTTGTCCTGGTCGGGGTAGATCACCGGCTGGTCGACGCGTTTTTGTTGCCACGAGGAGGGGGACCATTCATCCCGCATGCGCACCAGACCTCCCGTCGCGCGGCGCCGGCTGTCAGCGGCCGACTTTGAGGACCTCGAACGGAATGGCCGGCAGGGTCCCCAGGGGCGTTCGCGCCCGCCCGCCCTTGGCCGCTTCGGGAACTGCCTCGACGATCAAATTGCCCTTCAGCCCGGGCCGGACCTTTTCACCATCGGCGTAGAGCAGCAGTACGGCGCCGTCGTCATTCATTATCGTCTTTTTTAGGATGATGCCATCGGGCGGATCGCTCAAGGTCAAGTCGATTTTGCCGCCGGCCGCCGCCCGCGGAATGGCGAGGCGCACCGGCGTGGTCGCTCCCGCCCGCAACTTGATCGGTCCCGGGTCGAGCAGACGGCCAGGGAAGCGGGCCCGCGCCTGTCCGGTGACCGTCACCAGCAGTTCCTTGGCGGGCACTAAATGATGGTAGATGAAGGCCTGCATCACGTCCTCGGCCGGCGTGGCCCGGCGAACCACTTTGCGCCCCTCGATCAGCGCCCGGCCCTCCAGCACGAGATCGACGGGTCGGGGACGCACGGTCGTCGGCACCTGGAGCGTGACGCGAACGACATCCTGGCCTGCGGGCACCTTGCCGCCGTGCAGGACGAAGTCCACGGGTTGATACGTCAGGAACAAGTCGATGTCGCCGTTGAAACCATCGCGACGCAGGGCGTAGACCGTGATCGTGACCGTCGCGCCAGGCTGGGCATTGATGCTGCACGGCGTCACTCGCAGTTCGAAATCGGGGCGCGGCGGACTGAGCCGCAGCCGATAGCCATACGCCGCGCCGGCCTGTCCTTGGCCATCGCCGAGGTGGACGAAGTAAGGCCCTTCGACCGGCAGCGCGACGCGGAGCTGGGCATCAGCATGGTGCATCAGCAAGCCTTGGCCTTTGTCGACCACGTCGTCGCTGACCGCGATGATTTTGCCGGCGGCGTCGGTGATTTTCAGCATCGCGTCGAGCGGCGAGTCGAGGCGGCGGGCTTGGACCTCGGCCACCACCACCTGGCCTTTGCGCCCCTCCAGGCGATACACGTGCCAACTGCCCGGGCTGGTGAGGCGTCCGTTGACGATGACCGGCAAGGCCACCGGCTGCGCGGCCGCGATGCTCGTGTTGGTGCCTGCCGCAAACACCTCCGGTAAGGTGTCCACGGCGAAGGGCACGGAGTTGGACAACAACTCGCCGGCCCGGACCTGCAACGGCAACGTGCCCGGCTTCATCTCCTTGGCCTCGAGCGTCAGGTTGGTCTGGGGCAGGTTCCAGCCCTCCAACGCGACGGTAGTGGCGCTGGAAGCCCGGCCTCCCAGCGGGAAGATGCTGGTGATGAAGGGCAGTTCGCCGATCTCGAGGCGGTAGACGAAGTCCTCGCGACCGCGATAGAGAGCGTCTTTGATTTCCAGGACATACTCCCCGTCGCGAGGCACCTTGTAGACGAAGACCGGGTCCGAGCGATGTTGGAAATGGTCGCAGTAGGCGACTTCCTTGCCGTTGGCGTCGTACAGCGTCAACGTCGGCTGGAAATAGCCGGGGACGGCGTCGGCCAGGAAGGGAATCAAGGCTCGGGCGCGGGCGTTGAAAACCAGCTGCTGGTCCTTCCGCGCTGCGAAGCGATACCGTTCCACTTCGCCAGGCATGATCTGGCTGTTGATGACGACCGGCAGGGTCACGGCGACCTCGGGCGGCCGCGGTCGCGCCACTTCGGGATCGATGAGCTGCTTGGCGCGCGTGACTTCCGGCAGCTGGCCGACGACAAAGACCAGCGGGTTCGACATTCCCGAGTTGGCGCGGAGCCGCACCTGGCGCTGGCCGGGCGGCGCCTGCGGATCGATCGTGACCTCCGCCGTGACGATTTCCGCCAGGGCCGGCGTGGGGCGCACGCTCGGCGGCGTCAGCTTGCGGCGGAGCTGTTCGATTTCCTTGCGGTCGGCGTCGGACTTGTCTTTCTTCTCCTCCAACTGCTGAAGCCGCTGCCGCAGGGCGTTGATCTCTTTCGGCGTCAGGGGCCTGGTGTGGTCGAGAATCTTCGCCTCGATGCCCGTGCCGGAAAAATGCAGACCGCTGGGGCCCTCGAGGTACTGGCCGCCGAGCTTCACTACGAAGGTCGTCCCTTGGCGGCCGCCTGCGGGGAAAATGAAACCGACGTCGGGCGGCGACGATTGCGCCCGGGTTGGCTGGGCGTGGAGGGACAAGGCGAGCAACGCGGCCAACGGCCGCCACTTGGGAAGGTCCATGGTCCCCTCGCAAAAGCAAGCCGGTGCCGCCGGGCGCGGGGTCGCGCGTCCGGCCGGGACGACGGCGAGGCCCTACATTATCTCCCGCAACCGCCCGCCGCTGGCCGCTTCCTCGTCGGCATCGGGAATGACGCGGACGTGCAGCCCTTGCGGATGCGGCAGACGGCCGTTGGGGTCGATGCCGAGCAGCTCGTACATGCTGCCGATCAGGTCGTGGGGGTAGACAGGTCGGTCGCGGACGGTTTCGCCGCGAGCGTCCGAGGCGCCGACGACACAGCCGCCCCGGAACCCGCCGCCGCCGACGATGGCGCTGAAGACCTGACCGTGATGGTGCCGTCCGCCATTCCAGGGCGGCTCGGTGGCCACCCGCGGCGTACGGCCAAACTCCCCACAGCACCAGACGATGGTGGTGGCCAAAAGGCCCTTGTCGGCCAGGTCCGCGAACAGCGTGGCCAAGCCCCGGTCGAGCTGCGGCAGCTTGGTCCGCATGGCGGGAAAATGATCGCGGTGCGTGTCCCAGCCACCGAAGTTGATGGTGACGTACGGCACGCCGCGCTGCACCAGCCGCCGAGCCATCAGGCACGATTGGCCGAACGTGTTGCGCCCGTACCGGTCGCGAAGCTCGCGCGGCTCGCGGTCGAGGTCGAACAGGCGGCTGGCGTCGCCCAGGAGCAGTTCGTAGGCCTCCTCCTCCGACCGGGCCAGGGCCTGAAGGGTGGCGTCGCCCGGGGCCGCTTGCGTCAGCGTCCCCAGCTGCCGCAGCAGTTCGCGCCGCTGCCGCAGCTGGCCTTCCGTCCGCTGGCCGACCAGCCCCTCCACCACGAAGCGGGGGGCATTGGGATCGCCGCCGGTGGCAAACGGACGGTAGCGATTGCCGAGAAAACCGGCCTCGTCGAAGCGGCCTTGCGGTTGTGTCAGCACGATGTACGGCGGCAACAAGCCCAGGTGGCTGGCGCCGCGCGATCGAAACAGCGACACCACCGCGCCGGCGGTCGGATAGACCACCCGTTCGCTCGGATTGCGCCCCGTCTGCACCAGATACGACGCGGTTTCGTGGCTGTTGTTGCCGTGCGTCATGCTGCGGATGATGGAATACTTGTCGAACTGTCCGGCCAGTTGCGGCAGCAGCTCGCCGATGAAGACACTGCGGTCGGTGGTGGCGATGGGCCGATTGAGGGGGCCGGTGAACGCCTCGCCGGCTTGGGGCTTGGGGTCGAAGGTATCCAGGTGCGAGGCGCCGCCCCAGAGCCAAACTTGGATGACCGCGTTGGCCCGGGGCGGCCGGGGGGTTGGTTCGTTGGCAACGCCGGCCTTGGGCCGTCCCGCCAGCAGCCAACTCATCGCCCCTAGTAAACCATGTTGCAGCACGGTCCGACGCGACACGGCGGCGAAGACCGGCGACGGCTTGGATGTTTGGCGGTTCATGGCGGTCTCCTCCCAAGGGAAGTTCGCGGGCGCTGGCCTCAGTGGCGACAGAGAAACTCGGCGCTGTTGATCAAGGCCCAAGCGATGTCCACGGGCGGGCTGCCCAGCGCGGCGTCCACTTCCGCCGGCGTCGGGTAGCGCGAGAGGATGGTCAGGTACAATTGCGTCATCAGCTCCCCGTGCGGTCGGGACGAGGCCAACAGCCCCGCCAGGCCGGGACCTTTTTCGATCTTCGTCTGGATGTGCGCCGAATTCAACAGGTGCAGTCGTTGGTTGGCCGTCAGCTTGTTGTCCCGCTCCGAGGCCAAGCCGGTGTCGCGCGACGGCCGGCCAAACATCTCCAGAAAAGGACTGGTGATGCTCGCGTCCGCCAGGGCGATGGCCCGGTGGCCGTGCGGCAAGTACGTGAACGGTTCCGGAATCGGACTCGAATAATGCTCCGCCGTGCCGGTGATCTGACAGATGGCGTCGATTAGCACTTCCGCTTCGAGCCGGCGGATCGGATACGACGCGAACAGCGCCGCAGCCTTCGGATGCTGGGTGGCGGCGACACTCGACTGCTGATAGGTTCGCGAGTTCAGGATGAGGCGGAGCAGGTGCTTGAGGTTGTAGTCCGCAGCCGCCAGTTCCCGAGCCAGATAATCGAGCAATTCGGGATGGCTCGGCGGATTGTCCGGGCGGAAATCGTCCGGTTCGTGAACGATGCCGCGGCCCAAGACCCAGGCCCACATCCGGTTGGCGACGGCGCGGGCGAACCATGGGTTTTGCTTGGCGACCAGCCAATCGGCAAAGACGCGCCGGGGGTCGTCGTCGGGGGCGAGGGTCACCGGCGTGCCGTCGGGGAAAGTCGCCGCGGTCTTGGTCAACGGCTTGCGCGGGTCGAAGAAGACGATCTCCTCTTTCCACTCGCCGGTGGCCTTGTATCCGATCCGCGAAAAGAAGACTTCCATGTCCGCCCACCGCTCCGCCGGCCAGGCTTGGGGACGCACGCCCAGGAACGTCAGCGCCACGGCTTGGGCGACCGTCCCTGGATCCTTGCGCTGCACGGCCCGGTAAAAGTTGACCGGCGGCGTCCGGAAGTTGCTGCCGCTGGAGGTCAGCAGCGTCCAAGCGAAGCGATCGTAGGGCAGCTCTTCCCGGATCGCTGTGCGAATCCAGTGATGATAGGCCCGGACGGCGTTGGGCCAGAGGTTGATCGGAAACTCCGACTTGACCCGCAGCACGTCGCTCCAGCGCATCGCCCAGAAATCGGCGAATTCGGGCCGTTGCAGCAGCCGCTCGATCAAAAGGCGCCGCTTCTGGGGATGGCGGTCCTTGAGGAAATCGCGAGCTTCCTCGGCCGTGGGCAACGTGCCGATCACGTCTAAATAAGCACGCCGCAGGAAAACCGCATCGGAACACAAAGGCGCCGGCTCGATCCCCTCCGCTTGCAAACGAGCGCGAACGAAGGCGTCGATCGCGTTGGCGGGCGGGTCTTGGCTGTCGGCCGCGGGGGCCTCAAAGACCTCCCGTGCCTGTTCTACCGGCGACTTGGTGGAGGCGTTCGCGCTGTTGCCCGCGGGGAGATGGCGGACGTAGGTCAAGTCGGGCGGTACGTTGTGAACCGGCTTGCCGCCCTTGCCGCTCTTGGCCGGGCCGCGATGGCCTGCCGCACCCGCACCGCGATCGGCTGCGGCGCTCTGCTCGCGTTGGTTGTCCTCGCTGAAACCCTCCGAGGGCACGGGGACACGGCCCGGTGCATTGAGGGCGACCACAACCCCCACCACCGTTGCCGCAAGTCCCGTGCCCGCCAAGAGCAACGCCACCCACGCCGGCAGCGACCGGTATCGTCTGCGTCCCTGGTGCAGCACTAGCAGGGGTGGGCCATATGGTTGACCGACCGGCGATGGCGCCCGTCGCCGGCCGTTGGTCTTCGACGACCATTCCAACAACGCGTCTGTCGCCGTCGCCGGCATGCCGTGTCGCTCGTGGTCCCTGCAAGTTCTCATGGTTCCCTCCCGGCCGTCTTGGGGGCCGTTGAGATGAACCGCGCGGGTGATCCTAACGGTGGCCTTGCAATTCGGGCGGCCGCAGCACGGCGTGGGGGCAGAACCACTTCTCCGGACACGTCTCCGGACAGTACGGGCCGCAGCCACAACCGCCGCCTTGCTCCGACTCGAGCGCCGCGTCTTCGCCCGCGCTGGTGGCCGGCGCTAAGGCCGACCATTCTCGTTCACCTCGGGAAAAAGCGATGCCTTCGATTTCCACGAGCAGGTCCGGACGACACACGTCGGCTGCCACGTAGGTCGTGGGCACGTCCCCCAAGCGGCTGCGGCAGATCGCGGCGACGGCGGCAAGGTCCTCCGGCCGTTTGAGGTAGACGCGCAGCAGTCCCAAACCGTCCAACGTGGTGCCCGCTCCGGGCAGGCCGTGGCGAGCCAAGTTCTCCTCCGAAATCAGGGCGGCAATGTTCTCCAGCGTCTCGTGCGTCTGCGCCGCCACGTCGCCGACGTGACGGGTTTCGGATCGTACGATGCTCGCCGTGCCCGAGACCAATAAGATGGCGTCCCGGCCGCAGCCCAGCGCCATGCCCCGCGAAAACTTGGGGCTTTGCGGACTGTAGCGAGTCGAATACTGGTACGCCGACGTCTGGCGGGGGTTTTCCAGGGGCACAGCCACGACCGCGGACCGACCCGCGGCCACGGCCAAGGCCCCCAGGCAAATGCCTCGACCGCTCGTCCCGATGCCCGTGCTGGCGGGAAAGGGCCGACCGCTGCACTCCGGCAGCCGGCCGTTCGCCGCCGTCAGCCGACCGCCGCCCCCCGGCACTGGGCCGCTCAGGAAGCGGATGTGTTCGTAGAAATCCGTTCGGGCGCGGTTGAACTCCTTGTACCGCTGGCTGCCACCCTCGTCGGCCACGATGCCGCCCAGGTAAAACCAGGCCCGCACGATCTGCCCGAAATGGGCACCCGCCGACGGCAGCAAGCGCCGCAGCTGTTGCAACGCACAGGTGGCGCGTTCATACGTTCCCGGTGCGGAGGTGCGCGGCACCGCTCCCTCGGCGAAAGTCCAGGCGACGCCGCGATGGCGGGCAACCACCAGCCGGTCGCTGATGCGCGTGATGGCCACCGCCCCAGCCGTTCCCGTCAAACCCAGCGCCTC
>JANWVS010000099.1 GCA_025056835.1 Gemmataceae bacterium
CGGGGTTGGTGATCACCGAGCCTTCGTACACCCCAGAAAAATTCACGGTCAACCCGCCGGGCTCTTCGTCGTTGACCTGGCCGACCACGGTGAATTGCGTCGGCCCCGACTCATACGCAGAGGCCGAGATGGTGGGTGCGGCCGGACAGTCGCGGGTCTCAAGCCGCTCGATTCCAGGGACGAAACGGCGCTTGGCAGCGCGCGCAGCGGAACCATTCTTCATTGCACACAAACCTCCACTAGGGCTACCACGATACCGAACAGGCGAGCGTGCGCATACGTTCGCCGGCCGCGATCGGCCTGGTCCGGTCCGACCAAGCGCATCGCGCGGACATATATCCAATCACACGAGAAGGGAAAAAACGACATGAGAAATGGCTTTTTCCGCCATTTTTCGAGAACTTGCCGCAACTGCCTGCCGCGCCGTCTGTTGGGCGCGACATCTCCTAATCGTCGAAGACGTCAAGCGGTCGAAGCTTCGCTACCGCCATCTTAACATTGGGGTTGCGTTGACTCAAAGCGATGAAAGCGGGGTCGCTTTTCAGTGAAGCCAGCAAGGGATCATTCTCCAACAAGCGGGGATTCCAACCCAGCTCGACGGCATGTTCGACATGGCGGAGGGCGCTAGCGAGGTAGCTTCGATCGTAGCCAGCGGCCGCGGCGTAGACGTGTGCCGCCACAATCGCCTGCGCGGCCGCTTGGGGAGGTCGGATCGCGGTCGCTTTCTCAAGGTGTTGAATTGCCAAATTAAGGGCCGCAGGCATAGCGCGACGCGACGCGACGCCACCGTGCGCCTCCAACGCTGCTTGAAAGTGCAATCGGGCCGCCAGATAATGCGCCGGCGTTAAATGATCGTTCAACTCGAGAGCGAGTTTCGCGTGTTTTGTGGCCTCTACAAAATTGGCTTTGTCCAAATACAGATGAGCCAAATTGTAATGAAGCGCGGCTCCCTTGAAACCTAGAGCTAGCGCAATTTCATAATAGTGTTTCGCGTATTCGAGTTCTGCTGTACACTGTCCACAATACCCCAACCCTGCACTATACTCAGGTGCTGGGCGTTTCTCGTACAGCGCGCGGTAGTCGGCGATCGCCAAAGTGTAAAATTGCGGGTTTTCTTCCCCCAGTCGTTGCAGCGCCCGGGCTCGTGCGAAGAGGCATTGCTCCGGGTCGCCGCCTTCCAACAGGGCTTGGTTAAACTGCTCCCAGGCCCGGCGGTAATCTTTCGCGCGGAAGGCTTGCCACCCCTCCTCCAAGACCACCTGATGATGCGGCGGTTGAATGGTTACTTGATAGGTCCCAACTTCCAGACCCAACACAACCACGGCCGCTGCGGCCAAAACGCGCCGGCGATTTGCCGCCAGCCATCGCCCCAAACGCCGTGTCCAACCGAGTTGGCGCGACAATTCCGCTTCGACCTCCGCGGCCGTGGGACGGTCTTCCGGTCGGAATTGCATGCAGCGTTGAATCAGTTGCGCCAGGGATCGATCCAGCCCTTGGAAGGAACGCAGCGACGGTGCCCCGCCAGCGTGCTGATGGAGGAGGTGTTGACACAACCTCTCCGGATCGGTTGTCTCCGGCAACGGACCGAACGGATGCCGACCCACCAGCCATTCAAACAGGATCACTCCCAAGGCGAACACATCCACCTGCGGCGTCAGCTCCACGCTCGCGCCCGTCACGAAAATGCTGAGTTGCTCCGGCGCCGCATAGATCGGCGTGCCGCCCACTGCCGTCGCCGTCGTATCCGGATCGTCGCACAAGTTGAAATCCAGCAACAACGGCTCGCCGTTGGGCTGCAACAAGATGTTGGACGGTTTCAAATCACGATGTTTGATTTGTCTTTGGTGCAAATAGGCCAGGGCCGAGGCGATTTGCACAGCGATGCGGCGCACGGCGTCGAGGTACCGCATTCCCGGACGAATGGCGCCGGCGGCCGACGTCGGCAAGAGCGGATCTCGACACGCCGCCAAGAGCTTTTCCGTGCTGGGAGCCCCCCTGCCCTCACCGCGTAGCTCGACCATCACATCTTGCAGCGTCGTTCGCCCCAAGTACGGCATGCACACGACGCTCCAAGTCGGTTTTGCCAACTTACGAATCGAGTGGATCGGCACCACATTGGGATGCTCCAGCCGACCCAACGTCGCCGCCTCGCCGTGGGACGCTTGGGCGCACTTGATCGCCACCAGGCGCCGACCCAATTCTAACTCGCGCGCCAAGTACACTCGGCCGAAATGGCCCCGTCCCAGTTCTTCCAAAACCTCAAAACCTTGCCAGCAGGTCCCCACCTCCGGCCAGCCCTCCAGCGGTTCGGTGCTCCGCGTGCCGCCCAAGCAGTGGGTATGTTCGACCAACAGGTTCTCGGCCTCCATCATGCGTTCCAGCGAACTGCGTATTCCTGGCGGCGCTTGGCGGCAGTATTCCTCGGCGTCGAGGTCTTCTCCCATGGCGCGCCGCAATACGAATTCGCGATACGCTCGGTCGGCCGGCGACGGGGGAATGGGCGGCAACGGTTCGGTGGTGATCGGGAATTTCATGTGAGTAGGTTGTAAAGGATCCGTTGGACGGTGCGTTGATGAAGCCCCAATAGTTTCGCGACACTTGCCGTTCCATGACCCTGACGGGTCAGGATCAAGATTTCCCGCCACAGCGGCGGTTGTTCGGCCAAGAAGCGCTGCCAGGCTTCTTCGTTCATGACGATGCGGCTCGGCGTGTCCTGTTGAGCGGCGATCTCCCGATCGCCGAGCACTTCTTCCAGGGACAGCTCACGCGGAATCGCTGCCGCGCCCGGCAGACGCCTTGATCGCTCGGCATTGGCCAGTTTCCGGCGGGCGATTCGTGTCAGAAGATTGACCAGGGCCTGGGGGGATGATAGTTCGTATTTCGCGACGTCCGCCTCCAGCAACCAGCCCCAGACGTCGTGGACAAAATCCAGCGAATCAAACATCGTCCGCAAGCGTGGATGCAGCCGCTTGCGGACCACTTGCCGCACGTGCGGGCCGTAAAGTTCGTACAGCTGCCGCGCCGCTACTTCGTCGCGCGCCAACGCCCGTTCGAGCAAGACGCGGAAATCGGCCGGAGTCGCCGAACTCGCTGCCACGACACTCCCCCCTCGCTAGAAGTGTGAACGTGCTGTCAGTGTAGCAAGTTCTCCGCTCGTCCTCAACAAAAAAAAATGGATTCGCTGTAATAACCTCCTATAGAGGTATCAAATAGCCCGCGGACCCCTTCGCCGGGTCTCGAGCGGATCATCTCCTCGCCACCGGCGCGAATCATGATCCTTCGTCCCCTCTCCGCTGCGGCCCGCGCGAAATACCTCCACCCGTCGCGGAGCGACGGGCTACTATTGAAAAGCGACGGGCTACCACCATCACCCCGCCATCGGCGCGACATGCTCCCAACCCGCCGCGGAGCGGCAGGCTACCATTGAAAAGCGACCGTTTACTTTCGGCCTACTCAGTCGGAGTTGGCGAGAACATGATGCAAGCGCAGGTGAAACGGCCCCAGCGTGCCACCGTAGTTGCCAGCGCTGATGCGCAGCACCCCAGAACGGCAGGCGGCGCGGATGCCGGCGGCCATGGCGCGTTCAACGGCTGCCTGGTCAATGCCATCGATCACAATTTCGTAGACGGCATTCACTCCCTCTGTCAGCGCGCTTTGAGTGACGGCGCGCAGCGTGGGGCAGAAGGCGTCGTTGGTGCTGGCCTTCAGTTTCTTATACTTACTGCCGACCTTGCTGCCGGAGCGTACGATACCGCCGGGAAATGGCGTGATGACTCCGGGAACCTTCCGGATGGCCTCGACCGCCAATTCCGCGGCGTATAGAGCGGAGCTGGCATGGTCGGCCAGGATAAGGAAATTACCGCCGGCGACGCCCTTCATCGTGCCGAAGTAATCCTCACAAACGAACTCGCCGTCCATGACGGGCAAGCGCCAGAAGCGGCGGTCGCCGAGCTTTTTGCTGATCTGCCAACCGTCGCCGAAGAAGCGAATGTTGCCGCCGATTCGGATGTTCTTGTCTTTTGCCAGCGGCAGGCCGTTGTAGCAGGCAGTCGTGGGACAGGTTAGGATGCACTGGCCGACGCGGTTGATGGCCGCCTTTTGCAGCGCGTCGCGGCTGAAGGCGAACAAGAGCAGACTGACGCCGGGGCGGCCGTCGGGAGTCTCCTCGGGCGGCAGCCAGCGTTCGATCCCGGCCTCGACGTCGCAGCCAATGACCGACGAGGCATATCCCGTGGCAACCTGCCCGGCGGTCAAGGCCCACGCAGGCGTGGCTGCCGTGACCAACAACCGAGCCGCGGTCATCGGGAAAGCCTCGGCGAACGTGTCGTCGATGAGTACGTCGTTGATGCGCATCAGGGATTGAGCATATCAGTCGCAATCATTGAGGGAAAGCTTCGTCTCAACAGTTTCCTCGGCCGGTAAGGGGCCGGACGAATACGAGATGGCCAAACCGGGGCGGCGGAACGCTGTCGGCTGAGGCCGGCTTGCCGAGATGTGGTTGGTATCAGACTTGTTCGGGCTCGATGTTTGGTTCTCCGGTGATGTGGCGGGGCTAATCCATCGTGGACGGGGCTTGACTTGTGCCGAGAGCCAGAAAGGCGATGGCGAGGCTCCGAAGACGGTGTCGAACGATGCGGTCGTCTCTACTCAATCGGTGGGGCCAGCTGCCGCCATGGCTGTCAGCTTGGTGAAACAGACGAGCCTTACGGCGAACCGACGTTGGTCTCGAGCGTACTTGTCCGCAGTTAAAAAAGTGGACTGTCGTCAAGGGAAAAATGGCGAATGCCGGTGGGGCCACCGCCAGCATTCGCCGGGATTTCAGAGACTACTCACTCCTTGTCCGCCGGCGGCAGGATGACCGCGTCGATGACGTGGATCACGCCGTTTTGGCAGATGATGTCGGTCTTCAGGACGTTTGCTCCATTGATCGTCACTTTCCCATCCTTGGCCACGATGGCGATAGGCTGCCCCTGTACGGTCTTAGCTGACTCCAACTTGACCACGTCCGCTGCCATGACTTTGCCGGGCACGACGTGATATGTCAGAACCGCGGTAAGGGCCCGCTTGTCCTTCAACAATGCCTCTAACTTCTCCCTGGGGACTTTCGCGAAGGCCTCATCGGTCGGCGCAAACACCGTAAACGGGCCTTTGCCTTTCAGCGTGTCCACCAACTCGGCGGCTTGGACAGCTTTCACGAGGGTCTTAAACTGGCCCGCCCCGATGGCAGTGTCGACGATGTCCTTGTTGGGCGAACCGGTGTCCTGGATAAGACCGGACAAGGCGACACCGGCCGGTGAAACGACACCGAGCGCGACGATCAACAAAAGGGTGCCCTTCATTTCAGCTACTCCCTTGCTCAACGATACTTTTGCGACCCACTTCCAGCAGGAACCGCTCCCGCTAGAAGCACAATCTCGCATGGGGTTTGGGTGATCCTCAGTACTTCAGCCTTAGCGAACCGCCACAGTGCTGCGGTTCTCCGCGGGTTGAGCCGTGCTGGCAGCTTGCAGCCCCACCAGCAACAGGCCAGCGACTCCCACGAGGGAATAGACAGCGCGGCTGACAATGCTGGCTGATCCGCCGAAGAGCGTGGCGACCAGGTCGAACTGGGCTAACCCCACCAAACCCCAGTTGACAGCGCCAACGACAACCAACACAAACGCAACCAGCCACAAGGTCTTTGACATCGGTGCTCCTCCGAAAAAGGGGAAAGGAACCAGTAAAACGATCAAATCGTTCATATTATTAGGCGACTTCGAAGCGATGTCAAGGGTAAAGACGTGATTTTTTCGCGAAATCCTTGAACAAATCGTTTAACTCGATCATAATGAAATGAAGGACAAGCGATCGCGCCTGTGGACATTTTTGAAAAAGTCACTCGTCATGCCAACCGAAGACTCGGCCCTGTACCTCAGCACTCCGCAGGCCGCAGCAGCCCTCGGTGTGAGCGTGAGTACCGTCAAACGTTGGGTGGACGCGGGAATCCTACCCGCGCACCGAACGGTCGGCGGTCATCGTAAACTGCTCCGATCCGAGGTGCTCGCCCTGGTCCGTCAAGGGGACTTGCCGCGGGGCGACCTAACCGCTTTGACCAGTCTTGCGACGACAGACTCGGCGATCGACCTTGAAGTTGCCACGGATGAGTTGGTGACGGCTTTACTCGAAGGTCAAGGGACCGAGGTCCATGCCCTCATCCGCCGCGTTTACGATTCAGGGGTGGCAATCGAAACGCTCGCCGACCGGTTCATTGCCCCGGCCTTGGCCCGGGTTGGGCACGGTTGGGAAATCGGAACCATTGATGTCTGGCAGGAGCACCGCGGCACGCAGCTTTGCGCCGCCGCCTTGTATGATCTGAAAAATGACCTGGAAGCCCGAGCCGAGAAGAACCGGCCCCGCGCGGTGGGCGCCGCTCCCGAAGGGGATCCGTACCTTTTGCCCAGCCTTCTGGCTCAGTTCGTCTTGCTCGACGCTGGCTGGGAAGCCGTGAACCTGGGGCCAACCACTCCTTTGCCTAGCCTGGCTGAGGCGATCCGGGAATTACGACCACGTCTGCTTTGGCTGTCGGTGTCCTTCATTGCGGACGAATCCGCATTCCTCGACGCCTACAAAGCCCTTTACCAAGTTGCGCAACGGCAAGGTGTCGCCGTCGCCGTCGGAGGACGCGCACTGAAGGAACCTCTTCGCTCTGCAATCCCCTACACAACTTACGGCGACGGTCTCGAACACCTCGCAGCCTTCGCACGTACGCTGCACCCCCGGCCGAAACCTCCGCGTCGAGGAAGGCCGCCCATGCTACAAGCCTCCGGCCACCGGGCGCCTCAACACGCAAACTAACAGTACAGCGCGGCTTCAGTGGCGGCGTCGATGCCGCTGGCACTGGTGGGACTTCGCCCCTTGGGCATTACGGCGCTGGTAGCAGCCAAGCATCCGGCTCCTGTGCAATAGCTCGGCCATTCCCCGACGCCGACGAAACAACACCGCGCACCGCTGGTGGAGCGCTCGGCCGACCTGCTCGGTTGTCGCCTCCGGATTTTTTCCCCCGCGACCGCTGCGTGGGCACGGCGACCAATCCCAGCACAATCAACGCCAAGATCAGGTGCCGGATCA
>JANWVS010000009.1 GCA_025056835.1 Gemmataceae bacterium
GCAGCCGCATCCTTGGCCTCTAGGGTTGCCAGCCAGCCATCATCAACGATCGAGCCGTGCAGCACACCCGACAACTCTTCAAAACGAAGTTCGATCGGGTTGGTGGGGCGATCGACACCGACCAGCCAAAACCGCACGCGGTTCGATCCGACCCGGGACGCCGCCAGCCGGAGCGGGCCGCTCGTCCACGAGCGACTGCGATTGACAAAGGCGAGCAGTTCCCGCTCGGCGAAACGCGCCAGACTCTCTTCGACGTGGTGCAGCATTTCACGTAAGCGATGGACTTTGTACGGCGGTCCGCCGCGCTGGACCCAGCGCTCCGCTCGGCGCAATTTAGTAAACAGCTTCGGCAGCGTGCCGGCGTGAAATCCCGGCCGTAACAGCCGCACCATCGTTTCGCCATGACAGCCAACCACGACCGGCCCCAGGTGGGTTCGTCGATTGGCCCGGTACAACCGCCAGTTTTCTTTGAACTCCCACACCAAGAACCCCGCCGCTCCCGGCAACAAGTGCAAGACGAAGAAGGCAAGGCTGTACGCTAACGGCGGGCCTAGAAACATGATCGGCGCCGCCAGCAGCTCGGTGAGCGGCACCCAGAACGGCATAAGCAGTTTCGCCGCCACCGTCACCGCCGGAAAGTGTTTGATGGGATTGACCGTCGGCTCGATGAGCACGTTGATGAACAAACGGGCAACGTAAGAGACGAGAAACCACAAATAACCGAAGACGATCTTGGCCGCCAACGTCAGCCGGTTCTCGCCGCCGCGGAAGCGAAACGTCTCATCCACCTCGTAAATCAGGCGATCGACTCCTTCGAGCACAGCGTGCGACCAGTCAATAAGTAAGCGCACCAGACCCGGAACCAAACTCGATAGGTATTCCCAGTGTCCCAAAACCCAGTCGGTGGCCGCCTCTTCCCACGCTCGTCCCCAGCGCGAATTGACAAACCAGCCGACCGCCGCCAGCGCCGCTCCTGCCAGCGCGCTGGCGGCCATCGGCTCAATTCCGGCAAGCCAAGCCGTCAGACCAACGAGCAGACCGATCGGCAACGGCCGCACGACGTACCGTCCCACAAACACCACCGGCGGGCTGGAAAAGAAACCGATCAACGGCGGCCAGCGCGTCAGCGCCAGCGGCCAGTCATAACAAACTCGCCGCAAGCCGACCCAACCGAGGCGACCAACAGCGACAAGCCAGCGCCGGCACAATGGCGAATGCATCAGCAGCCAGAACAACGTTCCCAAGACCAAGGACGCCATGCCGAGCCTGCCCCAATCGATGGCGACGTGTCCGGCTGCCGCCGTCGCCGCTTCCTCGCCTTTGCCCAGGGCCTCTTGCGGCTCATGAGCGGAAGGCTGGGCGTGGTGCTCGGCGCGGACCCAAGGCATGTACGGGGCCAGACGCACCAACTGGGCGATTTCGTGAAGGAACACCAGGGTGGCGAAGGCGCCGACAAACGGGATCAGGACGAACAACGTCAGCCAACGCCCCAGCCGCGTGCCAAAAAAGAGGGCGTTGAACCGTTGCAAGCCGCGCAAATAAATCTCGCCGCGGCGATAGGTGCCGGCAGCGGCGCGGGCCAGGTCGCGATTGATGCGAAGGAGCGGATCGCCGCACACCAACTCGCGCGGGCCGCTCAAGTCGGCAAGTTTGACTTCGTTGCGCGCCACGGCATCGCGAACATCGCCGAGGTTGATGAAGCCACGCTCGACGACGCGATCCAGCAATTCTTCCACGAGCTTGGCTAACGAGACTCGCTCGGGAAAGTTGTGCGCGGCCAGCCCGGCGCGCCGGATCGCTTCCATCAGCGTCGGCCGCAGTTGGTCGCGGACATGCTCGGCGGCGCTGTGCAAAGCGTCGTGCAGCAATCGGCTCAGCTCAGCTCGTTCTCTTCCCGCCACAGTCAACGCCGGTACCAAGGCGAGGGCGCGGCGGAGGTGTTTCAGTGCTCGCACCCTGGGCTGCGACGGCAACGGCTGAACCAACGGTCGGCGAAAAAGTGCGTACGCCCACTCGACCAGGTCCACGGAATAGATCGGCCGTTCGTGGTCGAGACAAATCTTCTGAAGATCGTAGAGCAGGCGTGCTTCGGAGGTCCAGAAGCCCCGGGCGCCGCCGGGTAACAAGGCCGTGAGCGCCGCCGTCCAAGCACCTCGCGCGGTGTGGTCCCAGCCGAGCGCCGAAGCCAGACGATCGACGAGCCGGGCGATAGCGTCACGGGCGCCGATGCTGCCCGCGGCGGCAACGTCGGCAGCTTCGGTGTGCGATGCCGACTGACGTAACAGTGCTGCCCTGACACTGTTTCCCTTGGCCAAGGCCCGCTCGGCTCGCATCAGCAGCGCGGTCGCCGCCGCCGGCGAAATCATCGAGAACGTACCGTCGACCTCGGCGGGGACGGCCGCTTCGTTGCGACTCGCTTCGAGCGTTGCCGGCTCCGGCGCTCCCGGCAGCCGCGCCGCAAGCAGCAGTGCAGCTGCGTCGACATCCTGGCGGAGCACGCGGTCGATACGCTCCGGGTCATCAAGCCCGGGAAAGAAATGCGCCAGCATCGCAGGTCGAAAATGCCGCAACTCGAGAAAAAGGGCGGCGAATTCTTCGTAGGCCGTGGCGTCGTCGCGCGGCGGCACGAGGTATTTTTCGTGGCGGAGGACCGTGCGGATCTCATCGAATTCCGCGCGGCCGATAGCGGCGAGCCGCGCCTGCACCTCATCGGCGGTCAACCGGCGGGCGGCAACCGCGGCGTGGACCCGCGCATGAAACAACAACCGCCAGCACTTGACCAACGCCCAGTCGCGCGGTAGCTGTGCCAAGCGAATCGGATCGGGCGCGGCGATCAACAACAACGTGTCCGGCAGGTCGTTCTCGGCCTCGATGCCAAGTTCCGCGCGTTCGGCCAGCGTCAGCAGAACATCGCGGCCGATGACGTAGCTCTTGGCGTGCGGCACACGCAATCCCAGACCGCCGAGGCGCCGATCCAGCTTAATGACGCGGCGCAACACGCGGGGGGGCACGAGCAACGCCGCCGGGTCGGTTGCCCGCAAAAGGCGTCTCAGTTCCGCCGGGTCGAGCGCCGGCGCCGTGATGGTTGCCATGGTAGTTGTCGGCCAGGTAACGATCGTCTCGTTGGCAAGCGGTCCGTTAGTTTGGCGGTGCGAATTGGGCGTATCATATCGATTCCCCGCCGTCGGAATCTTTCCGTGGTCGGAAGCGTATGAGCCTGCATTATTTCTATCGGATTGAGCGGCGATGGTGGCACGAGCGTGTGCTGCCGGCGTTGGCCGCCAGTCGCCGGCAACGCAGCTTCGCGCCGTGCCTCGAGTTGTGTCGGGACCTGGCTCGGCGCGACTCGGTCGCTGCCGACGCTCTGGTTCGTCTCGTACCGGCTGGTCTGAGGTACGACCTGCTCCGCTGGCATGCGCTGATTGATGAGTGTCTGGTTTACGGTGCCGACGCCCTACCGCGTCTGCCGTGCCTGGCGGCTGCCTTGCAATGCCTGACGGCGGCGACGGCGCGGCCAGCCGCCGGCCCCAAACAGTGGGTGCGACGGAGCGATTTCAGCCCGATCGACCAGGCGTACTTCGGCGCCCGCGACCTGCGCCTGGGCGGCACCTGGCACCGGCCCGACTACGTCGGCTGGAACGACGCTGCCGACATCGACCGCCTCGCCGCCTACCTTCGCAGCGTCGATCCGGAGCGGTGGACCAGCGCCCAGCTGGCACCGCTGACGGGACTGGCCGACGAACAAGAGCGCACCGAGGAGTTGGCCTACCTCCGCGACGAGTGGCCGGCGCTGGTGGCCCTTTACGACCAGGCTCAGGCCGCTGGGCAGATCGTCGTTTGCGAACGAGTCGACGCCGCCGACGACTAAAAGTCGATGTCTTGGGCGACCACTAGCTCCTCGGCGCGCGATGACGCCGCCAGTGAACGATTGAGCATTTCCTGGGAGATGGTTCCTTTGCGGAGGAATTCGGCCTGCATGGCTCGATACTGATTGGCGACGGCCTGGTCGCCGAACTCCTGGAATTTCTGGACCAGAGCGGCGAGGAGCTTGGCGATGATGGCTCGATCGCGATCGGTCGCCCTGTTTTGCTGGACGGCGTCGATCTTGGTTTGCAGGAACAGTACTTGCCGCTGGACCTCGGCACGGGCGAGTACCCGTTTGACGTCGCCGCTGCGTTCCTGGGCGCGGGCTGGGTCGGCGGTGTATTCGACGACAATGTTCGTTTCGACGGCTTGTTGGAGCTTTCCTGCGGCGGGCAGGTCGTAACGCAACGTGGCCTTGGCGATGCGGAAACGCTGATTGGCGGCCCGAGCGGGGAGCGAACAGCGAAACAGGAATTCGTAGGCCTTGCCGTGCTCCATTTGTTCCAGGCGAAGAACGACCTGATTGTTGGCATCAGGTTCGAGACTGCCGACGAACAAGATTTCCGGCCGCGTGCGGTACAGTTCGCGGACGTGCAGCTCGGGCGACAACCACAGGGTCAAGGTGACGTTGGTCGCCTGGATGTTCTTTTGGCCCTGGAGCACCTGGAAGAAGTACTGTTCGGCGTCGGTTTCGTGGCGAATGTGGTTGAAGCCGCCGGCGAGATTGGTGCGGGCGATTTCCGTGAGGAAGGCGACCTTACATTCGCCAGTGCCGAAGGCGACGATGGGAAGGTTGTATTGTTGGCCGAGCGTCTGCGCTTCGACCAAGGCCTGGCCGGGATCTTCGTCCTCGCCATCGGTAAGCACGACGAGTTTGCGGGTGCGTTGGCCGTCGTCGTGGTTGGTGAGGAGGACGCGAATGGCGGCGAGGCCTTTGCCCAGCGACGTGCCGCCCCCGCCCACCGTGCCAAGAGTACGCAAGGCATTGAGCACGACGTCGGCCGCCATGGGGCTGACGTGTTGTAACAAGACATGGGGATAGTCGTCAAAGGCGACGAGGCTGATCATGTCGTCGGGCCCAAGCCGTTCCGCCAATTTTTGCACGACGGCGCAGGCCATCTCGCGGCGGCTCGGCACATTGGAAACGACGCGCTGCGTGGCGTGTCCCTCGGTGAAGCCGTCGCCGATCTTTTGGGCGTTGGGATCGTGGCGCACGAGAAAATCCATCGAGCCGCTGACATCGACCAAGAGCAACAAATGAACCGGCAGCTGGGCAGCGGCGCCGACTCCCGAAGCGGTGTCTGGTTCGACGGTGAGCAGGACATGGACGTCTTCCGGCTTGCCGGGTTCCAAAAACGGCCGGTCGAGCTTCCATTTCAAGCGAAAAGCGTCGGGCATGATGGTCCCCTACTCTACCGGCGTCGTGGACGACGCGGCCGGCAGGACTTTGATGACGATACAGGTGATGTTGTCGCCGAATCCTTCCGGTTCGAGCGGCGACGGTAGGCGTTGTAGGCCATCGGCGGCATCCACCAACAGTTCGGCTAACTCCTGAGCGGGCAACGCCCGATGGGCACCGACCAGCTCGCCCAGCGCGGCTTCATCGAGGAACGCGCCGTCCTCGACCAAGCCGTCGCTGCACAGCACGAGAATGTCGCCCGGCAACAGCGGCCAACGGGTGATGGTCGGCACGCAGGCGTCGTCCAGCAATTCGACCGAGCCGTCGGGGGCCACCGTGCAGCCGCCGACGCACTCGCGCAGCGCCTTGGCCATCATACCGAGCTGGCTCAGTTCTTCCGGGGGCGTGCCTTGCGTCAGCAAGTGAGAGCCGAGGTCGCCGTCAACCGTCAGTTGTTCGACCAGCGGACCGTCGATGAGGTAGGCTCGGCTGTCACCCAAGTTGGCCAAGAGCAACTCCCGCCCTTCGAGCCAGCCGACAACCAGGGTCGTCCCCATGAGGTCGCGGCCTTGGGCCAGTTGCTGGCGATAGCCTTTTTCTAAGGCCCAATCCAGCAAGGCCTGCGTCCCGCGCCGGCAGACGCGCGTGATCTTCCCCGGAAAGTCGGCAGCCCGCGTCGTCGCATCCAGCTCATTTTCCAGCACGATCATGGTCATCATGCTGGCGAGTTGACCGCTGCCGACGTGGCAGGTTGAGATGCCATCCGCCACAGCGGCCAACGCTCGGTCCGGATCGGCGAATTGCCGCACCAGCACCTGGTCTTCATTGGCCTTGCCCAAGGCCTCCTTGGCCTGTCCCACGCGCGTGACTTGGCCGATCTCCCAACGCACCGAGCCGGTCCACTTCCTGCGGCCGCGGGCGCGGTCGACCGCCTCGCGCAGCGCCTCGACCAATCCCTGCGGCGACGTGAAACGCTTCTCGGGTTCCACGCTCAATCCCTGGCGCAAAACGATCTCGATGCCTTCGAGCAGGCCAGGGGCGAAGACGCGCAAGGGGGGCAAGTCGTGGCCAAAAGCCTCCAACCCCGCGCCCCGGAAGCCGTCGGGCAAACGCCGGGCCAGCCAATACCAGCCGCACAGCGCCAGGTGGTACACGTCGGTCCGTGGTCCGATTTGTTCAGCGCGATAGCTGGAAATCTCCGGTGGGACGAAGGCGGCATTGGCCCGAAGCTGGTCCGGACACTCGCCGAAGCGGAACACTGCCAAGTCCATGTTGGTGATGCGCAACCGGCGTCCGGACCGTTCGATCTCGACCGGGTCGAAGGGAAGCCACACCAGGCCGTGACGGTGCAGTTCCGTCAGCATTTCTGCCATTTGGGTCAGGTAGGCGAGCAGGCGATCGAGATCGACCAGCGGATCGCTCGCCGGCATTGTCCAGGGCACGACCCAATCCCCCGTCGCCTCGACGAGGGCCCAGGCGCCTTCGTCCTGACGGATGACTTGCACCGGCGGCAGCGCCCAGGTGACTATCTCGAGCCTGCGTTGCAAAGGGTCGAGCCATTCGTCTTCGCGTACCGTGGGCAGCCAGTGGATGCGCCGCCAACCCAGCGCCGTCCGTGCCAGCACCGCCCCGCCGGGCTGCGTCAATCGTTGCCGTTGGTCATCGCTCAGCTCCAGCATTTGGCCCGGCAAGGGACAGAGGCGCGGCGGGCGCTCCTCCGCCGGGGGTGCGAGGTCCGCGTTGCACCGATCGCAGAATTCGGGGTCTTGCGACAAAAAGCCGCACGCATGACAATGCACGGGCATGGCGGCCGACTACCCTCGAAGATGGCTCGTCCTGCTCTATCATATCAAGTCGTGGGATCACGCTGCTGCCGGAGCATCGGGCGTCTGCTCGGCCGCGGCCACATAAGCGCGAATGATCTGCTCCGCCGGCCCGTCGCCGCGCAAGCGGCCTTGATCGAACCAAAGCACGCGACCACAGAACGTCCGCAAGAATGCCAAATCGTGGCCGACGAGAACGACAATGCGAGCACGCCGAATGAATTCCTGCATGCGCGCCTCGGCCTTGCGGCGAAATGCCAGGTCGCCGGCGCCGAAAACCTCGTCGATCAACAAGATTTCGGGATCGCTGGACGTCGCGATGGCAAAGGCCAGTCGCATGATCATGCCCTGCGAATAGCATTTCAGGGGCAAGTTGAGGCAATCGCCGAGTTCGCAAAAGTCGGCGATATCGCGTAGTTTCTGGCCGAGGCTGGTCCGCGTTTCGCCTTGGAGATACGACCGGTAGTGGATGTTCTGCCAGCCCGTGGCTTCCGGCTCGAAGCCCAGCGCGATGTCGAAGAGAGAGCAAATGGAGCCAACGACGTGCCGCCGCCCGCGGGTCACGGGATAGATGCCGGCGATAGCGCGGAGCAGGGTGCTTTTGCCAGCGCCGTTGGCGCCGACGATGCCGACGCGCTCGCCGTCTCCCAAGGCGAAGCTGACGCCCCGCAGGGCGTGGATGACGCGCCGCGTCGGCGCCCACCCGCGACGGAACCAGCCGTGGAGAAGGTATTCTTTGAGCGTGACCCGCGGCCCGCGCAATGGATATTCCAAATCGACGTTATCAAACACGACGGAAGCCATGGTTGCCGTCTCGTTCGTGGCGCCTCAGGTTGCCTCATCTCACAGCCAAAACACGAGGGTTCGTTCCAAGCGGCGCAAGGCCAGGATCGCCAGCAACGTTACCGCCGCGACAAAAGCGGCGCTGACCGCGACGTGAAACAGCGCCGGCGGCTGGCCCTGCACCACAGGCTGCCGGATCATCTCCACGACCGACCACAACGGGTTGCAATCGACGAGCCAACTGAAGCGTTCCTGGCCGCGCAAGGTCGTGGGGCGGTAGATGACCGGCGTCAGATAAAAGGCGAACTGCAAAAGCAGTTCGAGAATGTAGCAGGTGTCCGGAAAATGCGTTTGCAACAAGCCGCACACCGTTGCCACGCTCCAGCCTAGGAAGAAAAGGAGCAGGAGGCTCGGCACGAGTGTCAACAGCACGGCCGGCTTGCCGAAGCCGTGAAACAGCCACGTGACCAATAACCCCAAGCCCAAGGCCACAGCCAGATGAAACGCCGCCCCCAACGCCGTGCGGAGCGGGAAAATGGCAAGCGGCACCGCGTGTTGCCGAATATAAGCGGCACCGGTTTGGAACGAGCGGCAGCCGACGGTCGCGGCTTCGACGATAAATTGCCAGACGGTCAACCCCACCAGCACGTAGGGCGCATAATCGCGCAAAGGAATGTCGAAAAGGTTGCCGAAAACGAGACAGAATATCAGGGTCAAGCCCAAAGGTCGGGCCAGTGACCAGCCGATGCCAAGCCACGAATGCCGGTAGCGGGTTTGCAGGTCGTTTGCGACCAGCGAGTACCAGAACCAGCGTACCTGCCAGATGCGCCGGAGATAAGCGAGAGACGGTGGGGCGGCTTCCATGCGTTCCGTTCCCGTAATAGAATCCATTCACGGACCTACCTGGGGCCGTAGTTTAGCACAACCATTCCGCCATCGCCAAGCCCGTTCGCACCCTGGGGGGCATGGGATCGATGGGCTTGAGCAAGGGACGTTGGCCGACCCGAGCGAAAAAATTGGGGATAGCGACATGCGGTTCACCAAGATGCACGGCTGCGGCAATGACTATGTCTATGTCGATTGCTTTCGCCAAAGGCCGCCGGTCGATCCGGCTGCCCTGAGCCGTGTCGTCAGCGACCGCCACTTCGGCATTGGCGCAGACGGCCTGATCTTGATCTGTCCCTCGGACCGAGCCGATGCCCGCATGCGCATGTTCAATGCCGACGGCAGCGAGGCGGAGATGTGCGGCAACGGCATCCGTTGCGTGGCCAAGTATGTATTCGACCACGGCCTCGCCCGCAAGTCGCCGCTGATGATCGAGACCGGCCGCGGGGTGTTGACTCTGGAATTGGAGACGGTCGATGGCAAGGTCGCGCACGTCCGCGTCGACATGGGGGAACCGATTCTGGAGGCAGCAAGCATTCCGACCACCTTGGCCGCCCCACGGGTGGTCAACGAACTTTTGCCGAGCGGTTTGCTTGACCTCGGCCAACCATGGGTTGCCGAGAGCGGGCTGGAGCCGCGTGTGACGTGCGTGTCGATGGGCAATCCGCACGCCGTCTTGTATTGCCGCGACGTGGCCAAGGTGCCGTTGGCGGCGGTTGGACCCGTGCTCGAACACGCCGCGATTTTCCCTCGGCGAAGCAATGTCCATTTCGTGCAGGTGCATCATGCGGGCGAAGCGACGATGCGCACCTGGGAGCGCGGCAGTGGAATCACGCTGGCCTGCGGTACCGGAGCCTGCGCCGTGTGCGTCGCCGGCGTGCTCACCGAGCGATCAGCCCGCCGACTGCTGGCGCACCTGCCGGGCGGCGATCTACGACTGCATTGGTCGGAAAGCGACGGCCGCGTCTACATGACCGGGCCGGCGGTAGAAGTTTTCCATGGCGAATGGCCCGGCACGACGTGACCATCACTGCCCCGGTCGAGGCGGCGGCGGAATTGACGTCTCGTGCCCACTCGGTACGATAAACAGAGAACGGAAGCTGCCTGCCTCAGCGTCTTGATGCGCAACCCGGAGCACCCACCATGGCCCCTTCCCAGGACCGTCGCTCCTTTTTGCGTCTGTTGACCCATGGCCTCGGAACCTTGATCGCCGTTGTCTTGGGCGCGCCGGCCGTGGCTTACCTGCTCGACCCCGTGGGCCGCAAAGCACGCCAATCGCAATTCCGCCTCGTCGACGGCGTCCGCTTGGATGACGATGCTGCCTTCGCGCGCGGCCCGGTGCAAGGCGTGATTCGCGATTTCCGCGTCGATGGCTGGACGCTGCATCCCAGCGACGTGGTCGGCCGGGTTTGGGTGGTCAAAGACCCGGCCGCCGCCAATGGTTTTCGCGTCTTTACGACGATCTGCCCCCACTTAGGTTGTTCGGTCAATCTCGGCCCCGGCGGCGGGACCTTTGCGTGCCCGTGCCACAATGCCGAGTTTGCCCTCGACGGCGCTCGGCTTCACCCCGAACACAATCCGGCCCGGCGCGGCCTAGACGAACTGACCTGGCGGCGTAACGACGCCGACCCCGGCCGCCTCGAAGTCCAATACCTGAACTTCAAAGCAGGCGAGGAAACGAAGATCGTCGTCGGCTGATTTCCTTCTCCAACGGAAAAAGGATGCACCGTGCCTGGCAAAATCGCTGATTGGCTCGACGACCGCATCGGTTTTCGCAAGTTGCGCGACGCGCTGCTGCTGGAGCACATCCCGGGCGGCGCCAGGTGGCGCTATGTGTGGGGCAGTACGCTCGCCTTCGTCTTCGGCGTCCAACTCATCACCGGTCTCTTACTCATGACCGCCTACAGTCCCAGCGACACCTCAGCCTGGGGCAGCGTGCATTACATTCAATACCGCATGGACTTTGGCTGGCTGATCCGTGGCCTGCACCATTTCGGTTCGCAAACGATGATGGTGTTGATCGCTTTGCACATGGTGCAAGTCGTCCTTGCCGGTGCCCAGTTGCCGCCGCGCGAGTTCAACTGGTGGATCGGCCTCGGCTTGCTGGGCGTGACCTTCGGTCTGGGTCTGACCGGCTATTTGCTGCCTTGGGACCAGAAAGGATACTGGGCGACGCGGGTGGCCACGAATATCGCTGCCAATGTGCCGTTCGTCGGCCAGCGGCTGCGCGAGTTTCTGCTCGGCGGGCCTGACTACGGCAACCACACGCTCACCCGTTTCTACTCCCTCCACACCTTCCTGTTGCCGGGGCTGTTGATCGTTTTGTTGGTGGCCCACATCGCCGTGTTTCGACGGCATGGCGTGACGCATCCGCCCGTCGCCTTGCCGCACGAACGGCCCGCGGTCGGCACGGCCCTGTTGCGCGATCTGGTGCTCGGCGCTTTGGCGGCGGGAGCATTGTACTCGTTCCATGTGCCGGCCGTGACCTGCGGCATCATCGGCGGCTTATTCGTCGTTTTCGCGCTGAGCCGGCTGAAGGCGGAGAATGTCCAAAGCGGATGGTTCTGGCCCGAGCAGGCGTTTCGCGATTTGGTGGCGTGCCTGTTCGTGTTTGGCGTACTGCTTTCGTTGGTGGTTTTCGGCGGTCACGGTAACCCGGTGACTCCCGTGGCGCCTGAGGACGCGCCGCAGACGGCGTATCAGGACTTTGCCCGCGCCGGTCTGAAAGGATGGGGGGCCAATCTCGACGCGCCCGCCGACCGCGACACCCAAGGCTATCCCGCCCGTCCGGAGTGGTATTTCCTCTTTCTTTTCCAGCTTTTGAAATACTTCGAGGGGCCGCAGATCCTCGTCGGCACGGTCTACATTCCCAACGGCGTGATGCTGCTGTTGGTCCTGCTGCCCTTGTTGGGCTATGGGCGGATGCGCAAATTCGGCCACGCCGTGGGGGTTGTCGTGGTGGTCGGCCTGCTCGGGGCGGTGCTGGTGCTGACGGTCCAGGCACTGGCCGACGATTCTCCCGAACCGATCTTCTGGGGGCTGATCGGCAACAAGGAAGTGCGCGGGCCTGACGGCGCACTCGACACGACCGATCCCGCGGCCAAGGAAAAGAATGCCAAAGTTGCCAAGGCCCGCGAGTTTCAAGCGAGCTTGAAGGATGCCGCCGAAAAGGCTCGCCGGGCCTGTCAACTGGCCATGAGCGGGATCCCCGTGGAAGGCGCTCGCGAATTGCTCCGCAACGATCCGCAAACCCGGGGCCGAGAGTTGTTCAAGACGCACTGCGCCGTCTGTCACAAGTACACGGCGGACGAGAAAGATCCCTTCGGCGGTTTCACCGAAGGGAAGTTTTCCGCACCCGATTTGGGAGGTCACGGCTCGAAGGCCTGGATCCGCGGCCTGCTCGCTAATCCCGGCGACGAGCGCTACTTCGGCCTGACCAAGCTCGAAGGGATGAAAAAGTGGCGCAAAGGAGTCGACAAGGCCCGCAAGTCGGCCAGCAAAGACGACATCGCGATGGAAGAGGCCGACTTCGATCAGATCGCCGCCTGGTTGGCCGAGCAGGCGAAACCTCCAGGCCAACGCGATCCCAAACTCGCCCAAGCCGGCAAAGAGGCGTTTGATCGGCAAGATTGCGGTTCCTGCCATTCGCTCGACAAGACTCCAAATTCAGCACCGGATTTCAGCGACTACGGTTCGCCGGAGTGGTTGCGGCTGATGATCATGAACCCAGGGCATCGCTTGCGCTTCGGCCAGAAAAACGAGATGCCGGCGTTTCGCAATCTGGATGGTCCGGGTGCGGAGGTGTATAACCAAGAATTCGTGGACGCGCACGGCAACGGCGCGAAAGTGATCCATTTAAGCGACATCGATCGCGAACTGATCATTCGGTGGATGACGCGCGACGGCCGGGTCGTCTTTGGCGGCCGGCCGATCTCCGGTCCCGAAAAGAAGTAGGGTTTTACCACCTTGAGGAGTGATTGGTATGAAGAGTTCCGCACGGTTTTGGCTGGCCGGCACGTTGGTGGCGGCTGTGGGGATTGCCGGCCTGATGGTCGCGACCATCAGCGCTGGCGATAGCAAAGCCTTGGCGAGCGAAATCGACAAGATTGCCGCCGCTCTCAAAAAGGGCGATAAGGAAGGCGCTGCCAAGGAGGCCGAGGCGCTGGCCAAAAAGATCGAAGAAGTGGCCGAGGCAATGGACCTGCTCAAACCGCGCAAGAAGGGCGGCCTCGGCGTCGGCGATAAACCCGGCGCCGTGGCCCAAGACGGCATCGAGCAAATGTTGATCGCCATCGGCCGCGACGCCCCCGCCGCCGGCACCCTGAAGAAAAACGCCGAGGCTTTGGAACAAATGGCCTATCGCATCGGGGCGATCGGCCTGGTCACCCACGCCAAGCCGATCCAGAAGGCGGCCACCGGCGCCAATCGCAAGGAATGGAACGGCTGGTCCAACGACATGGTGGAAGGGTCGGCGAAGCTGGCCGCCGCGGCCAAGGCCCTCGGTCCGCAAGAGGTCAAGACCGCCGCCGCCAAGATCAATGCTGCTTGCAACGCCTGCCACAGCAAGTACCGCTGAGAGTGCTGCCTGCGATACCCCACCCGCTTAGCGCACGCCCTTGGCCCTCGGCGATCTGGCTGCCATGAGGTCGCGGTGTGCGTTAAGCGGGTTTTGGCGTGTGGGCTTCGAGAAACTTCAAGGCCCGCCTGGCTGTCTCGACGGCGTCGTGGCTGTGTCGGCTGAGTTCGACATGGACCCCGCCGGCGTAGCCGATCTCGGCCAAGGCACGGAGCACGGGGGCAAAGTCGATCTCGCCCTCGCCGAACCGCAAGTGCTCATGCTGGCCGCGGCGCATGTCTTCGATATGAACATTGACCAAAATCTCCCGCCAGGCGCGAAGGTGGTCGGCGAGCGGCACTTCGCCTTGGCAGTGCAAATGGCCCACGTCGAGCGTCAAGCCGAAGTTCGGCCGGCCCACGCGCCGGCACAACTCCGCGAACTTCGGCATCACGTCGATGAACATGCCCGGCTCCGGCTCGAAGGCCAACCACACGCCGCGCTGGGCGGCATAATCGGCCAAGTGCTGACAGCCTGATGTCAGTCGACGCCAAAGCTCTTCGTCGCCCGGCTGATCGACCGGTGTGCCGGACCAGAAACTGACGACGCTGCCGCCGAGCACGACCGCCGCGTCCACCGCCCGACACAGAAAATCGAGCCGGCGCTGCCGCTCCTCCGCCCCCGGGCTGACCAAGGTGGGCTGATGTTTTCGACGAGCGTCGAGCAGGAAACGGGCGCCCGTTTCCACGACGCAGCGCAATCCGAGCGTTTCGAGCCGGCCGCGAAGTCGCTCGGCCCGACGCTGCCAGTCGGGTTCCAGAGGATTGAGCGTGTGCCAGTCAAGTGTCAGTGCCACGCCGCGGTAGCCCAGTTCCGCCAGAATTGCCAGGGCATCCTCGAGACGATGGTGCGCAAAACCGTTCGTGTTGTAGCCGAAGTACATGGCCGCACGGCTCCTGCTTCTCGGCGTGATTATAGCCCGATGGACGTGGTCCAGCGGCGAACGTCGGCTTCCAAGAATCCACCAGCCGCGCGAACCTGCCGCTGGTTTGGGGGGTCCACTCTGGCACGAAGCAGTTTGCCGATTCGCAAGGCGCGCTGTGGGGAGGTCGCTCATGGTCCTGAAGTTGGTCAAGGTTCGTTCGTTCGAGATCGGCCTGTACTTCAAGGACGGCGAGTTCTTGGGGCTGCTCGAACCGGGCCGCCACTGGTTTTTCAACCTCCGCCGCAAGATCCAGGTGGAATTGGTGTCGCAGCGGGCGCCGTGGCTGGTCCACGAGAAGCTGGACATGATCGTCAAGTCGGGCGTCCTCGAGGGCCGGGCCGTGGTGCTCGACCTCAAGGATTACGAACGGGCCTTGGTGTGGATCGACGGCCGGTTCAGCCAGGTGGTGCCGCCGGGCCTGTCGGCCTACTGGACAAAGTTTCGCGATGTCAAAGTCGAAGTGATTGACGCACGTGGGCTGCGCCTGCTGCATCCGGACCTGCCGGTCATCGTGAAGTCGCCGGGCGCCGAGCGCTTGCTGGAGACGATCACGGTGCCGGCCGGGCATGTGGGCGCGTACTTCCGCGACGGCAACTTTGTCGAGACGTTGCCGGCGGGCCGCCATGTTTTCTGGAAGAACCTCGCCGAGATCAAGGTGGTGTCGGTAGAGACCCGGGCCGTGATCCTCGACGTGGCCGGCCAAGAAATCATGACGGCCGACAAGGTCACGCTCCCTCTCAACGCCCTGGTCGCCTACCGGATCATGGACGTTCGCACGGCGGTCAGT